>JAGFJJ010000069.1:300000-401601 GCA_024102815.1 Phycisphaerae bacterium | reverse complement strand
CGCCGTTCCCGAATTCTCCGGGCTCGGCGCCGAGTGTGCAGGTGCCTCCGTTCCAGTCGATCGGGCGGGGCTTCTTCACCGAGCCCGACCCGGACAATCCGGGCCAGGTGATCACCACGCTGCGGGGTTACGTGCTGGCGTGGGCGATCGGGCAGTTCCCGGACGGCAACGGTGGGTTGCGGATCAACGAGATCCACTGGAACCACCTGTCGGGCATGGCGACGATTCTGAATTATGCAGACGCATCGGCGTGGGAGTACAACGCGTGGGCGTTCCAGGCGGTGGCCGATCTGGCGCCGGGCACGGAGCTTCCGGGCGCGGCCGGGGTGTTGAACCTGGACGGCGTGGACTATGACTGGGCGCCGGACGTGCTGCTGTTCGACTTCTATGCGTCGGACGCGCGGCTGACCTCCGATCGCGATCCGAGCAAGCCCTGGCCGACGTTCACCGTCGATACCGATCTGACCCTCTGGCCGGCGATCAAGGACCTGAGACGGTAGTAGACAACGTAGTCTGACAGTCCATTTTGCCGGCACGGGCGAACGCGCGAAATCAGGCGCGGTCGTTCGTGCCGGTTTCATTTGCGTCGAGCATCACGTGGTAGTCGAAAGGCGAAGCGTGCGAAGTCGCCAGAACCGCGCGGCGAATGAGGCAATCAGTAGCAGCAAGGCAAGCTGAACCAATAGTCCGGGTTCGAAGGCGATGGGAATGCCCTGCCAAATGCCGACGATCGTGCCGAGGGGGGATGCGCCGAAGAGCCAGGTTCGCAATTCAGGCTGGAACGGATCATTCTTCGGATACCGAGCCATCCCCAGGAAAAAGTCGGTTGCAGGAATGGCCACCCAAAGGAGCAACGGGAATGCAAGGCATGCGATCCACGGACGTTGCATGATGGCGTTCGTCAAGCGCAGACATGATCGCAGCGTGAATAGCATGATGGCAATGGTAAGCACCGTGTAGGCAACTCCCATCCATTGCGCGGCGATTCGCCGCTCCTCCGAATGCGTGGGGAAAGTCGGAATCCAGCGCTTCAGCCAGGACGCGCGGTAAAGCACCGTGGGATCATCGGACAGGCCGACATTCCAGATGGCACCCGAAAGGGCAATTGCGGCTGCGGCGATGAACAGCAGGGCAATCGATGTAATCAGAAAATCAGGCATGCGATCCGACCAGTCGCGCAGCGGTGTCCCGCGAACACGATGAAACGCGCAAGCGACTGAGCCGCTTACGGCCGGGAGCGCAAGCAATATGCTTGCGATCAAGAGGGCGATCCAGGGCAGGACAATCTCTTCCTGTGTCCGGAGGGCGGGGATTCGCGACGCCTGCTGGGCCATCAGGGCCGCCTGTCCCCCGAAGGCGAAGACCAGCCAAAGAGACAAGAGGGTCAAACCACGAACACCGGCGAGCGCGGGGAGATCGGGACGGCGGTAGCGCGCGGCTCCGGCGAGCAGCCAGAATACTGTGAGAACGAGGGTTGCAAAGATGATTCCGGAGACGACCGCGGGCGTAAAGGTCAGCGATCCGGTCATCGCGGAGTACGCAGTGAATCCCACGTATACTCCGCTGAAGAGGCCGAGTCCCGGAACGCCCCACATTGGGGCGGCCAGCGAAGAGCCGATCGCGACGATGGCGATGGGATTGGTAGGTTTGGCGAGGCGGATACCGAAGAATACGGCGAGTGTCCAGACCATGACGGCGCACAGGAGTGCCAGAACATTGCCCAGAATCCAAAGGTCGGGGGCCGCGCCTGCGATCGCGCAAAGCGCCAGCCCGATGAAGACGTTTATGGTAAAGAAGCTGAGCATCTGGATTGTCGGGCCGAACAAATAGCCGAGAATAATCGTGACGTTGGAAAGCGGCGTCAGGCGGTGGCTCTCGATCATCTTGGATTCGTAATCCCGCAGCATCGCGCGGTGCAGGGCGCCGCAGCCGCCCAGGATCAAAAGGGCAAGTTGGACCGCCGCGAGGAAGCGGAGGGCGCCGTCGGCGAATTCGGCCGGTGGTATGTCCCGAAGCGAATGGCGAAAGAGGCTCCAAATGGCCACGGCGGTCATGATATAGATCGTGCAAAACTGCAAGGTGCGGCGGTGCCCACCGAGCAGATTGTAATGCAGCGTCCACAGGGGCGTCGGAAGTTGGAGTCGTTCGCGCATGTCAGTCTACCTGTTTCACGCCCGCCCGAAGGTAGAGCTCTTCCAGGCTGGCGCGGATGGGAGAAAACGAACACACCGGCGCTTTGATCTGCATCAACGATTGAAGCAGTTCCGTGGCCGCTTCGTCGCCGTCGGCGTATTCGATGATCACCACGCGCCCGTCGGGATTGACCGTTCCCACGCCGGCGAGCTCGGCGATCCGCGGTGCCCAGTCGGCGGCGCTGCCCGCCAGCTCGACCCGGTAAGGACGGCGCTGGGACTCATCCTGCCGGATCGCTTCGGCCGTCGCCCAACGAAGTATCTTGCCGTGCTCGAGAATAGCGATGTGAGAGGCGATCTCCTCCAGGTCGGAGAGAATGTGTGACGAGACCACCATGGCGCAGCCTTGTTCGCGAAGCATGGCCAGTACGCGACGGAGCTGGATGCGACCGGCCGGGTCCAGTCCGCCTAGGGGTTCGTCGAGCAGAATGACGTGCGGCCGGGACAGAAACGTGCGGGCCAGCGTGACCCGCTGGCGCATGCCGCGGGAGAGTTCGCGGATTTTGCTCTTGCGTTTCTCGGTGAGCCAAAGCTGCTCGAGCCAATAGTCGATTCGCTCCTCGATTTCCCCGTGATCAAGTCCATAGGCACCGCCGATGAACCGGAGGAACTGGTCCACGGTAAGGTCGTCGTAGGCGGGCGGGGAGTCCGGGGCGAAGCCGATGTGATGGCGAACGACCTCGTGTTCGCCGAGCACAGGATGCTCCAGGACATAGGCCATGCCGCGAGTGGGCACCTGCAGCCCGGCGATGACCCGCAGGAGGGTGGTTTTGCCCGCCCCATTGGGGCCGATCAGCCCAAGGAGCTGTCCGCCTTCGAGTTCAAAAGACAGGTCAGCCAGAGCGACAAGCCGACCGAATTCGACGCGCACCCTGTCCGCCCGAAGTATGGAGCTCATGTGGTCGCCTCTGGCGGCTGAAACTGGTTCGTGGAACCTCGGTCCGCTGCGAGAGAATCCGGGCAAAAGGTAACCGCATGCTCGACGTCGGCAAGTGGGGCCCGAGGGGCCACCTGGTTTGTGTGCCGGCCGTAATGTCCGGTGAAGCCCGTTTTCGGGTGATGCCGATGAAGGTACCATGGACTTCGAATGTGATCTGGGTCGCTGCGATCGGGACGGGTCGCGGTCGGCGGGTTCAGACAAGGAGCAGGTGCGATTATGTCAACGACGATCGTACAGGTCGAAGCGCGTGAAGTGCTCGACTCTCGCGGGTTTCCGACGGTAGAAGCGTCGGTTGTGCTCGAGGACATGAGTTACGGAGAGGCGGCCGTGCCGTCTGGGGCATCCACCGGCGAGCATGAGGCCGTGGAGCTTCGTGACGGGGACCCCAATCGCTATATGGGGAAAGGGGTGCTCAAGGCCGTCGAGCACGTGAACGGCGAGATCGCGGATGCGGTGATCGGGCTGGACGCCGCGGACCAGGAGGACGTCGACCAGAGCATGATCGATCTTGACGGGACGCCGAACAAGGGCCGTCTCGGGGCGAACGCGATTCTGGCGGTGTCGCTGGCGGTGGCCAAGGCCGCGGCGCAATCCTGTGGGCTTCCGCTCTTCCGATACCTGGGTGGTCCCAAGGCCCGTGTACTGCCCGTGCCGATGATGAACATCCTCAACGGTGGCAAGCACGCGGACAACAACGTGGACTTTCAGGAGTTCATGATCCAGCCCTGGGGGGCGTCGTCCTTCAGTGAAGCCCTGCGGATGGGGGCCGAGTGCTTCCAGTCGCTGAAAAAGGTGCTCAATAAGAAGGGCTACAACACGAATGTTGGCGACGAAGGTGGATTTGCGCCAAGCCTCAAGAGCAACGAGGAAGCGCTGGAGGTCATCGTCGAGGCGGTCGGCGCGGCGGGGTACCAGCTGGGTAAGGACGTGTTCATTGCGCTCGATCCCGCTTCATCCGAGATGTTCGACAAGAAAACCGGGAAGTACAGCTTCTTCAAGTCGGCACCGGACAAGAGCGTGAGTTCCGACGATCTGATCGCGCACTGGAAAAAATGGGTGGAGAAGTACCCGATCCGGAGCCTCGAGGATGGTCTGGCCGAGGACGACTGGGACGGGTGGAAGAAGTTGAACGCGGCACTGGGAGAGCGAGTCCAACTGGTTGGCGATGACCTCTTTGTGACCAACACCGAGCGACTGAAGCGCGGGCTGGAAATCAAGGCGGCGAATTCAATCCTGATCAAGGTGAACCAGATCGGCACGCTGACCGAGACGTTCTCCGCCGTGGACCTGGCGATGCGCAACGGCTGGACGGCGGTCATCAGTCATCGCAGCGGTGAGACCGAGGACACGACCATCGCGGACATTGCCGTGGCCACGAACGCGGGCCAGATCAAGACGGGCAGTGCCTGCCGGAGTGACCGGATCGCCAAGTACAACCGCCTGCTGCGTATTGAGGAGCATTTGGGCGATGCCGCGATTTTCGGCGGTCGGTTCTGGAATCACTGAAAAAACGTCCCGGGGCAAGTCGCAGGGAAGCGACCAGTGGAGTAGTGGCGCATGGATGGCAGATTCGCGGAGGGATCCGCGGGAGACAGGGACCGGTGGGGCGGCATGGTCTTCTGGGGGCTCGTTCTCCTGGGGTATGCCTGTCTTTCCATGTGCGTACTCCTGCCTGAGTGGCGCACGTGGCAGCTCCTCCGTGTGGAGGAGCAGATCCAGGCGTATCGCCTTGAGGATCTTGGGCGGTCCGTGGAGCGCTACCGGCGGGAGATTGAGGCTCTACGGAGCGATCCGGCCACGGTGACGCGGCTGGCCCAGCGAGAATTCAACTATCATCGCCGGGTCGAAAAGACTGTCTCTGTTCCCTTGGTCGCGGCACAATCCGGGCCCGAGCGAACATTCGAACCCGAGTTCCCAAGTCCGCCCGCGGCCATCGCCCCTTTGGTTGCGCGCCTGCCGGCCTATCCATATGACAGGGTATTCTGCGACCCGGGCGTGCGGTTCATCGTTCTCTGCATGTCACTGGGGCTGATCGTCGCGGCGTTTACCTTGTTCTGTCGGCCGAAGGCGCATCAAGCCTGATTGGACGGAAGGCGAGCACCGGCCCGCGTTGCCCCAAAGCGAAAGCACGCGATCCGCATGTCCGGCGACATGCGGATCGCGTGCTTTACAAGATTGATGATAGTTCTTACATCGGTCCGTAGGCTGAGGACCCTGCTCAAGAGCAGTGGCACACGGGCCGCATACAGCCGTCCTCGACGCGCGAAACGATCGAAGGGTTCTCGTTACGGTTGAACCTGATCTTCGGTCCGAACGTTGCGATACCAAACCAGGCGATCATCGCTGAGTCCAGCGCCGCTGCGGCGGTCGAGCGTGCCGATGATGTCGTTTCGGCCGTCGCCGTCCAGATCGACGATCAGCAAAGCGTTAATGACCGTATCAGTGTCCACCTGTGTGACGCCGACGCCGCTGCCGGGTGTCGGCTGCGTTCCGGGCGCCTGCGCGGGATCGACGGCGTCGGGCGCTCCACTGTCCTGAATGATCGTATTCGGTGCCCAGGGATCATAGGGGCTTGTCGCGGTCGAGCCGTCGTACCAGTACACGGCGCCCTCGGCGGCGATGACGACGTCAAGCAAACCGTCGTTGGTGATGTCTCCCAGGGCGATGCCCTCCGGCTCCTGCATGTCAAACTCGGACAGCGTGTACACCTGCCACGGGAAGTTGAAGCGATCGGGCACGGGATCGTTCGGCGGGAACTCGGGCTGAACCTGCAGCGCGTTGGGTCGCCGGAACCATTGGACGATCTGGCCGTCGGTGGAGCGGATGAGGACATCATCCGATCCGTCGCCGTCCACGTCGCCGATGGCCATCACATCGGCGCCCGTATCGAGCTCGCCGATGGGACGGCGTTCCCATCCGGACGCGATGAATCGCCATCCGTCACTGGTCCCGCGAATGACTTCGGCCAAGCCGCCCGCACCACCGACACGGTGAGGGATCAGCGGGTTTCTTGCCCAGCGGATGTTCTGGCTGATGGCGTTGGTGACGGTGGCAATGATGTCCAGATCGCCATCACTGTCTACGTCCATAGCCGCGAGATCCTTGATCTGCGGAGCGTCGAGGATGATGGAGATGGGGACATTTCGGGCGAATTCATCCGAGGGGGCTCCCCAAAGGCTCGCCGTTTCCGCATCGTCCGGACCGGGGTTGGTCCATAGGTCGACCGTGTTCGTCGGGGGTTTCTGGCCCAACTCCTCGCATTCGCCGGGATTGAGCGCCACAACGATGTCATCGCCGTCGACGCCGTCGAAGTTGGCGACGAGCAGCGAAGTGAAGCCGTTCCACTCAGGCTTGGTCTTGGCGTCCTCGAAGTCCTTGAATTCGATGCCGGGATACTGGTTGTGAATCCAGGGGAGCTTGTCTCGGACATATGGGTTAACCAGGATCATCTCGTCCCACGCGTCGCCGTCCGGCACCTGCCCGCGGTTGCCCGGGCTGAAGAGCACGACAATCTCACCCTCGGTGGCGCTGATCTGCGCCGGCGGGTTCTTGGGGCACAGGGTGACATACCCGGTGGCCTTGGCGAGAACGACCACGTCGAGCCAGTCACCGCAATCTGCGCAGGCGTTACCGTCGGCATCCACACAGGCGTTGTCGTCATTGAGGTAGCAACCCGGATCGCCGTAGGTGATGCGGCCGTCGCCGTTGTCGTCGTTGAGTTGGCCGAATTCCACGCCGGCCATGATCGCCAAGGGGTTCGTACCGCCAAGCGTGATGGTACGGAAAGAAATATTGCCCTCCGCGTCGCGGCGCTGAAGATGCAACTGCACGGGCTGGGACTCGTTCCACGCGCTCATCAGGTCGAGCAAGCCGTCCTTGTCGACGTCCGCGGCGACAACGAACTTGGGACCGGCGGTGTCTTCCGCAAGGGGGTCAATCTGGTATGCCTGGAAGAAACTGCGCGTTTCCTCGGCTACCGATTCCCCGTCGTTGACCATGAAGTCATCGTCGGGCATGCCCACGCCGCCCGTGCCACCGGGGGATTGGGGGGCGTCGGTGAAATAGCTGTCTACGGAGGTGAACGTTTCGCTGGCGGTTTGCGCGGCGTTATCATCCGTCGGTGGGACGGGCGTGCAGCCGACTACGATGGCCAAAGCCAGAAACGTCCAGAAGGGTGCAAAGTTCTTGCCGTTCATGGTGATCTCCCGTGCCGGTAGCAGGCCGGTTGCTGGGAACAGACGTTACTCCTGTCGAGTTATCGGCTTGGACGATGGACGACTTGTGCGTTGCATGTGGTTCCGAGAGGAACAGGAATCAGCGGAAATCAGCCTGTGGCTTAGCTGGAAAGGCACGCCTCCGCGCTCTGAAGCGGACACTCCTTTCTTGTGGAGATGCGCCGTGAACATGCCATCAGCCAGGGCATTTCTTCTACTCAATGATGCGGCGTTGATCGCCCAGTGCGCGATCGATTGTTATCGGTCCAGTGGACCGGGCGGGCAGAAGAAGAACAAAACGAGCTCGGCGGTGCGGCTGCGACACGAGCCGACGGGATTATCGGTCATTGCAGAAGAAGATCGCTCGCAGCATGTGAACAAGACACGGGCGCTACGTCGCCTTCGGGAAGCGATTGCTCTTCATCTGCGCTCGACGATTGCCCCCGAAGGCTATGCTCGGAGCGAGGAATTGGAATCGGCCATGGGCAGGGACGGTCGCCTGCACATCGGGCAGCGGGATCCAAGGTATCCGCTCGTGGTCAGCGAGATTCTCGATGTACTGGTCGCCTGCCGTTTGCAGGTCAGCACCGCGGCGGAAAGAGTCGGCGTGACGACCGCGAATCTGGTCAAGTTCATGCACGACGATCCCAAGCTATGGGCTCGGGTCAACCAGCTACGCGCGGAACTCGAACTCAAGCCCCTGCGTTGAGACCGTGGGTCACATCGGCGGCGTTACGTCGATCCGCGCCGGCGATTCGCGGGTTCATTCCCAGTCTCCAAGTCACGATCGCAGCCATTTTCGGTCCCTGGTCCTCAATGTCGCTTCCCTGCCTGCCGATGGGACGATAACGGCAGATTGAGGCCAAAGAGGAGTGGCGCGCGTGGAGAACGTACAGACAGGCGGGATGGGTGGAAGTGCCGTCGGGCGGACGGAGGATGCGCTGGATGCCCTGCTAATCAACCCACCCTGGATAAGCAAGGACCAGAACATCTGGCACGGCATCAAGGGGGCCATGCCACCGCTGGGGTTGTTGAGTATCGCGGCGTACGCGGAACGCGAGGGACACCGCGTGCGCGTCATGGATGTACATATCGAGCGATGGAGCATTGACGAATTCCGTGCCGCCTTGGCTGACGTGCGCCCGCGTGTCGTGGGCATCAGCATGATGACGGCCACGGCAATTGCGGCCAACCGCCTGGCACGCGTGGTGAAGGAAGTTCACCCCGAGTGCGTGGTCGTGGTCGGCGGAGTACACGCCGAAGCGATGCCCACCGAGTGCCTCAAGAACAGCGCGATCGATCTCGTGGTGCGCGGTGACGGAGAAATCACGTTTTCGCGGATCGTCGCGGGAGAGCCCATCGAGCAGATCGAGGGATTGAGCTTCCGCCGCGGGCATCGGGCCGTGCACAATCCTCCGGCCAAGGTCATCGAAGACCTCGATTCGCTGCCGACGCCCGCCTACCACCTTGTGCCCATGAAGCGCTATTTCCCTTCCATCGGCGCGTATCGGCGGCTGCCGGCGATCAACATGCTCATGACGCGCGGTTGTCCGGGAAAGTGCACGTTCTGCAATAGCGCCGAGACCAAGCTGCGGACGCGCTCCGCCGAGCAGGTTGTGGAGGAGATCGCCCATCTGCGCAAGGCATACGGCATTCGCGAAATCCAGTTTTACGACGACACGTTCACCATGTTCAAAGGGAACGTGATGCGCTTCTGTCAACTGATGAAGGAGCGAAGACTGGGCGTGAGTTGGACGGCATTCGTCCGGACGGATTGTTTCAGCGAGGCGCTGGCCAAAGCCATGAGGGAGGGCGGTTGTCACCAGGTGATGTTCGGCGTGGAGAGCGGGGACGACGAAATCCTGCGCAACATCCGCAAACCGATCGATCGTGAACGTACCGAGTGGGCGGTGAAGGTTGCGCAGCGCGCCGGGCTTGAGGTTCGGGCCACATTCATGTTCGGCAACCCAGGCGAGACCGTGGCGTCAATGCAGCGGACGATCGACTACGCCATGAAACTCGACCCGGATCTTGCGCTGTTCAATATTACTACGCCATACCCCGGCACGCAGATGTTCCATTGGGCCAAACAGCACGGATACCTCAACACGGAAGACTGGGGGGACTACGAGCTCAGCGGGGCAATCATGACGCTGCCGACGGTTTCCAACGAGGATATCCAGCGGATGTACGCCGACGCCCACCGCCGCTTCTACAGCAGGCCAATCATGTTCTGGCGACGGCTCATGCGCATACGCAGCATCAGCCATGTCATCGACAACGTTCATGGATTCTGCTACATCGTCCTTCGGCGCAATGCCAGCCGCCGGGGACTGCATCGACGGGAATGGATCGCCAACGTCAAAGAAGACTTCTGGAACGTGCCGCTCGACGATCCTGTCCTGGGAGCCAGGCTGATCCTGACCCACGAGGTGTCCAAGCTGTCAATCCCTGTGCCGCCGCGCGATGCGGAAGCAGTCGCAACCCGGTCACTTCCGGTGGTACGCGATGTTCAGCCAGACGCATCGGATGGTGAATCGAACACCGGAGCCATGATGAAGACTTCGAGCTAGCCGCTCGATTGGGATTTGGATCCGTCTTCGTAGCCCCGCGGATGGCTGCGGTGCCAGTTCCAGGCGGTCTCGAGAATGTCGCGAATCTCGCGGTACTTGGGCTGCCAATTGAGTTCGCCCATGACCTTCGTGGGATCGGCGTACAACTCCGGCGCGTCCCCTTCGCGGCGCTGTGCTGGAAGGGCCGTGATGTCCTGGCCGGTGACCTCGCGAGCGGTCTCCACAAGTTCCTTTACGCTGACACCCAGCCCGGTGCCCACGTTATAGGCACGGAATGCGCCCTCCGGCTGGCTGACAAGTGCCAGGCGATGAGCGGCTGCAAGGTCTTCCACGTGGACGTAATCGCGCACACAACTGCCGTCGGGAGTGGGATAATCCAGCCCGAAGATGCGGATATCCTCACGCTGGCCGAGGGCGACCTGAAGCACAACCGGAATCAGATGAAACTCGGGATCGTGATCCTCTCCCATCGAACCGTCGCGAGCAGCACCTGCGGCGTTGAAGTAGCGCAGGGCGGTAACACCGAGCCCCCATGCATGGGCGCAATCCTGCATGGCCCATTCCATCATCAGTTTGGATCGGCCGTAAGGCGTGATGGGGTTCTGAGGCATGTCCTCGGTGATGGGTAGCGCCTTCGGAATGCCGTAGGTCGCGCAGCTGGAACTGAAGACCAAGCGCTTAACCTCGTTGGCGCGCATACGTTCGAGGAGCGCAAGGCTATTGATCACATTGTTGCGGTAGTACCCCAGCGGCTCACGGACCGAGGCGTTGACATCCAGCAGGGCGGCGAAGTGCATGACGGCGTCGAATCGATATTCGCCAAAGGTGCGATCCAGCAGGGCGTCATCGGAAAGATCGCCGACGAGAAGCAGGGCCCGGGGATCAACCGCGCTTCGATGGCCGCTGATCAGGTTGTCGACAATGACAACCTCCATCCCGGCATCGCACAATTCGCGCACGCAATGGCTGCCCACGTAGCCGGCGCCGCCTGTCACCAGAACTTTCATCATAGCACGTTCCGGAAGGTCCACTTGTGACCCCTTGGGGTTTCAAAAGAGGAGGGTATCGGGCGTCGTTGTTCGCCGCGCCGCGAACAATGCCGCCTAGCTTGTAACGATGTCCTCCAAGAGAGAGACGCTGATGATGGCGTTACGCATGACGACGATTCGACGGCGATTCACGGTCACCCCGTCCTGGAAAGTGTCCGCGAGGTAGTGCTCCTTGTTGGCGTGCCCGTCGCGGCAGTCATGCATATCGGCCGACGCCAGGACGAACACGTGCTCGCCGATTTCCTCCAGCGTGCCGATAAAAACGATCGGCGTGCCCGTATCCAGGACGACCGGCTTGCCGATCATGCGGGACAGGGCATCGTCCATCGTCAACTCTCGACCGCTTTGCGGCAAGTAAATTACCATGACAACCCTTGGGGTTACTCTATGCCGTCAGACGGCAGGCGTCCAGCGGGAAGGTGGTCCCGGTTGCGGGGACGCACTTAGGTCAGCGCGGCTCGTTCCAGGAACGACGTGTCGAAGCTTCCACTTTGGAAGTCGGGATGCGACATGATCCGCTGGTGAAGAGGGATGGTCGTCTTGATCGGCTCGATGATGAACTCCCTGAGACAGCGGCGCATGGTCTGAATCGCCTCCGCGCGCGTGGGCTGATGGACAATGAGTTTTGCGACGAGGGAGTCGTAGCGGGGGGAAATGCGGCAGCCATCGTGACCGAAGGTGTCGACACGAACGCCCGGACCGCCCGGCGGGCGAAACTTGGTGACCGTACCGGCGCTGGGGCGGAAACTGTGTGCAGGATCTTCGGCGTTGATGCGGCATTCAATAGCGTGCCCGCGGTGCACGATGTTGCGTTGCGTGACGCCCAGTGGTTCCCGCGCGGCCACGCGAATCTGCGCCTTGATCAGATCCAGGCCGGTGACCATTTCCGTGACCGGGTGTTCCACCTGGATGCGCGTATTGACCTCGATGAAATAGAATCGTCCGCGAGCGTCTACGAGAAACTCCACCGTTGCGGCGTTGTGATATCCGGCGGCCTTGGCGAGGCGAACGGCAGAGGCGCAGAGATCTCGCCGGGTGCGGGCATCCAGCGCGGGAGACGGTGATTCCTCAATCAGCTTCTGATACCGGCGTTGAACGGTGCAATCGCGCTCGCCGAGGTGGATGATCGTTCCTGCGGTGTCACCAATAATCTGCACTTCCACGTGCCGCGGCTTCTCGATGAGTTTCTCGAGGTAGACATCGCCGTTGCCGAATGCGCCGCGTGCTTCCTGCCGCGCCTGTTTGAGCACGGAGGAGAGATCGGTGCGGTGATGCACCACGCGCATGCCCCGGCCGCCGCCCCCGGCCGCAGCCTTGACCATAATGGGAAAGCCGATTTGCTCGGCGTGCTTGAGGGCGTCTTCGTCGGTTTCCACCACGCCCTCGCTACCCGGAACCGTGGGCACTTTGGCTTTGCGGGCCAGCGTGCGTGCCATAGCTTTGTCACCGAGCAGGCGCATGGCCTCGGCCGAGGGGCCGACGAACTCGATATTGCAGGCGCGGCATTTCTCGGCAAACGCGGCGTTCTCGGCCAGGAAGCCGTATCCGGGATGGATGGCGTCAGCCCCGCTGACTTCGGCAGCGGCGATGATGCGGTCGCTCTTGAGGTAGCTTTCGCGCGGAGAGGCGGCGCCGATGCAGATGGTCCGATCAGCGAGTTCCAGGTAGGAAGCGCCGCGATCCTCGTCCGAGTAGACGCAAACGGCCTCGATGTCGAGCTCGTGACAAGCCCGAATGATCCGCAGCGCGATTTCCCCCCGGTTGGCGATCAGGATGCGACGGAACATGCCGATTTCACAACACCCTTGAGTCCGCGGCCCGCGCGAACGGTGGGGCCTCGACCAGCGAACGAACGCGAATTACGTCGGACGAACCAAGAACAGCGGTTGGCCGAATTCCACCGGCTCCTGGTTCTTGACCAGGATGCGCTCAATTGTCCCGGTGATCTCGGACTTGATCTCATTGAAGACTTTCATTGCCTCGAGCACGCAAACGACCGCTCCGGTGGAAATTTGCTGCCCCAATTGAACAAACGGAGGCGAATCCGGGTCGGGTGCAGCGTAAAACGTGCCGACCATCGGTGAAGGGATGGGGACCAGTTCAACGTCCTCCACCTTGGGTGACGGAGCCGGTGCGGGCGCAGACGCGTCGCCTCCCGGGGGGCTCACCGTCATGCGGGGCATCGCGCCAAAGTCCACGCGACCCTCGCCGGCCGGATTTGGTCGCCGCAGGTTGATCTCTTCTTCCCCATCGCGCAGGGACACTTCGACGAGGTCGTTCTTGACCATCATCTCCACGAGCATGCGAATCTTGTCGATGTCGAGCAAGCCCGGAAACTCCATTGAGTAAGCGACGCGGTACGTCACGCCCGCAGTTCTACAGGACCGCCTCTTCCAATGACTTGGACAGGCTGGTCAGTACCTTGTAACCGCGCGGAGTAACGAGGATGTCATCCTCGATTCTGACGCCGCCGACGCCGGGCAGGTAGATGCCCGGTTCCACTGTTACCACCATGCCCTCTCGCAGCTCCTGATCTGACCGCCAGCTCAGCGAAGGGGACTCGTGAATATCCAGGCCGAATCCATGACCCAGCCCGTGATTAAAGGCCTCCCGGTATCCCGCACCGGCAATGTGGTCCCGCGCCACTGCGTCCACATCGCACATTCTTGCTCCGGGACGAATGGCCTCGATGGCTTTGAGTTGCGCATCAAGCACCAGTTTATAAATCTCCCGGATTCTCGCCGAAATGCTACCCACGAAGAGCATACGGGTCAAATCGCTGCAGTATCCGTCCACCCGGGCGCCCCAATCCAGAAGCAAAGCGCTGCCTTTACGCAGCTTTCGCTTTCCAGGGTGGGCGTGAGGGAGGGCGGCATTCGGCCCCTCGGCGCAGATCGTACCGAAGGACGGTTCCGAAGCCCCGCGGCGCTTCATTTCGTACTCCACGCGGGCGGCAACTTCCAACTCCGTCTGGCCGATCTGAATGGACTCCCGCGTGGCCTGAAACGCTTCTTCGGCCACGCGGATCGCCTTTCGAATGACTTTGAGCTCCTCGGGACTCTTGATGAGACGCATGTCCCGTGAGATCGGAGGAGCGTCCTCGAACCTCGTTCCTCGATTCAGGCGGGAAAGCTCCTGGAGCTCCTGAACAGTTAGATGATCGCCCTGAATACCCACGCGGCGGAGGCCGGACTTGCGCGAGACCGTAGCGATCTCCGGAATCAAAAGGCCCTTCCGCATCCATCGTTTGGCCCAGGGACATTCCTGGTTCAATGTTTCGTCGAAGCGACCGTCGCTGATCATGTGCACGTCCCGGGCGGTGATCAGCACGGCCGAATCCTCCCCGGTGAAGCCGGTAAGATAGAGGTAGTCCCGGGGGTTGGTGATGAGCAGGCCGGGGAGCTTGGCTTTCCTCATGGCCGCTCGACATACCGACAGGCGTCGGCGGTGGTGCGGTGCCGGTCCGCGCGATTTTCGCTTGGCCATTCGACCGGTCCTTTCGAGTCAGGGCATGAGCGCCGGAGACGACAATCTACCGGTTAGCCTCCAAGACCGCGCCATGCGTCATTCCGCCATTGTCGATACGAAGTGGAGGGCTGTCAAAACACGGGCTCCGTCATCGTGAAGACAACGTGGATCGCACTCGAGTTGACGCCACGAGGGCCGGTCCGTAGCGTGGCGGCAACGGAGGTGTGAGGATGAGAGAGACACTGAAAGAAGCCCGAATCGGCAGTGTTCGGATTGGTTCGGGCTTGCCTATGGTACTGATTGCCGGCCCCTGTGTGATCGAATCGCGCGACCACACCCTGCAACTGGCCGATGCCATCCGCTGCATCTGTCGGCACCGCCAACTGCCGGTGATCTTCAAGGCGAGCTTCGACAAGGCCAACCGTTCGAGCATTCACAGTTTTCGGGGCCCCGGCCTCGACGAAGGGCTTGCCATTCTCGAAGAGGTTCGTCGCGTGGTCGGCGTTCCTGTGCTTTCCGATATTCATGAACCGGGCCAAGCCGCGCCGGCGGGCGAGGCTCTGGACTGCATCCAAATCCCCGCGTTCCTCTGTCGTCAAACCGATCTGCTCGTCGCGGCGGCACGATCCGGTCGATGCGTGAACGTGAAGAAGGGGCAGTTCGTCTCGCCGGAGGAAATGAAGAACGTTGTTGACAAACTCGGCGAGTCCGGGTGTCACAACTGCCTGCTCACGGAGCGCGGGACGTTTTTCGGTTACAACCGCTTGGTCAACGACATGACGGCCATTCCCCGAATGCGGCGCCTGGTTCCTGTGGTATTCGACGCGACGCACAGTTGTCAGCTTCCCGGCGCGGGCGGATCGCTGAGCGGGGGGCAGCGCGAATTCGTGGGCACGCTGGCGTCGGCTGCGCTGGCCGCGGGTGCGGACGCGCTGTTCATGGAAGTTCATGACAAGCCCGACGAGGCCAAGAGTGACCCGGCTACGGTCTATCCCTTGGATCAACTTGGGTCATTGCTCGATTGCCTCCTGCGTATCGCGGAGGCCGTTCGAAAGAAGTAGCACACGAGGTCAACGCATGCCGGAGGTCCGCACAGGCTTTTGACGTGCGGCTCGCTGCAGATTCCTGAAAAACTCGTTGTTGTTACGTCCACTTGAACCAACGGAGGGCCAGGGCGAAGGTTACCGTTCCGGTCGCGGCAAGGAAGAGAATTGGGACGATCTGTCCGGGCAGTGATGCACCTTCGAGGATCACGTTGCGAAGTGCATTGTTAAGCTGCGTCAGCGGCAGGGCATAGATGATCGGTTGCATGAAAGCGGGAAAGTGCTCCGTGCTGAAGAATATGCCGGAAAGCAGCCACATCGGCAGCATGACCAGGTTCATCAAGCCTGCGACGGTCTCGATGCGCTCGGCACGCGAGGCGACGAGCAGCCCGATTCCCGCAAATGCCGACGCTCCCAGCAGCACGATGAGAATGATGCTCAGCCAGTTTCCACGAATGGGTACGCCGAAAAAGATTGCCCCGGCGCCCAGAAGGACGACCATTTCCGGCAGCGTGAACGCCAGCCGTGCGCCGATCATTGAGGAGAGAAAGTGACTTCGCCGCATCGGTGTCGCCGAAAAGCGCTTGAGTAGCTTGCGCACGCGCATGTCCACGGCTACAAAACCGACGCCCCACAGTCCGCTGCCCATGAGGTTCATGCCCAGTAGACCGGGTAACAGAAAATCAATGTAACGCGACCCGGGCTCATCGACATGGCGATCGCTTACCGGGACCGGGTCAATCCGGCCCTCGGCCCGCTGCAGGGCGTCATTCACCTGCATGCGCGCTGCGAGACTCTCCGGGCGGGTCGGATCAAAGACGAATTCGTACGCCTGCCCATTCGACCTGGGCACGATCACCACGCTGCTTCGGCCGACACGAAGCCGCTCCCGGGCTTCTGTGGCGGGTCGTATGGAGACCTGAAATTGCTCCGCACCGTCACCGTCCTGCAACGCGTCCAGGACGCGCTGCGCACCTGGGTCATCCTCGACATCTACAAGCACGCGTTGCGGCGGCTGTGTCCGGAATGCGATTCCCAAGGAGATGGCCAGGAGCAAAGGGAAACCGTACGTCCAGAACAGGGCGGCCGGTTCACGGAAGAACATTCGTAGCCGAAACAGCAAGAGCTGTTGGAGAGGATGACTATGCATCGTCGTCTCGCAGGTGTCGGCCGGTCAGATTGACGAAGACATCCTCGAGGCTGGCGTGCCGAGTGGTAAGTTGGGCGAGCCTGCGGTTCTTCTCCTCCAAGTGGCGAATCAAGCCGGGCAGGCTGATGTGTGGTTCACGAACATTCAGCACGTAGACCGCCCCTTCCCGGCCGACGCTGTTGACCCCACTCAGCCCCGCGAGATTTCGTTCGTCGAGGCCGTTCGTGCTGCCCATGTCATCCACCTCGAACTCGATGACGTGGTCTCCACCCAGTGTCAGGATCAGATCACGAGGGGTACCGAGGGCGATTGCACGGCCCTGATCAATGACCGCCACGCGATCGCACAGCTTCTCGGCTTCGTCCATGTAGTGCGTGGTCAGGAGAATCGTGCAGCCGCGTTGCCGCTCGGCCCGGACGATGTCCCAGACAGCGCGCCTGGCCTGCGGATCGAGCCCCGTCGTGGGTTCGTCCAGGAAGAGGAGGTCCGGATCGCTCACAAGGGCGCACGCCACCGCCAGGCGCTGATGCTGTCCGCCTGAAAGATGCTCCACGTACGACCGGCGCTTTTCCTGCAATCCCACGAGCGCCAGGACATCTTCCGGGTTTCTTCCGTGGTTGTAGAAGCTTCCGAAAAGGTGGAGAGATTCAATGGCCGTGAGCTTGTCGGCCAACCGAGTCTGCTGCAAGGCGATGCCGATTCGCTGGCGTATCTCAAGGTCGTTACGACCCCAACGCATGCCCAGGACCTCGACTTCGCCGCTGTCGGCCGAGCGCAATCCCTCGAGGATTTCCACCGCCGTAGTCTTTCCAGCGCCGTTGGGGCCAAGCAGTCCGAAGCATTCGCCGGCGCGGACCTCCAGATCCAACCCGCGCAAGGCATGCACGGGCTCACGCTTCCGCTGAACGTAGCGCTTGTGAACGTCGCGGCAGCGGATGGCGAGTTCCACGAAGGTCCCCCCTTGCCGATGGTCCGGCACTGCACCATATTCCCGACCGGAACTTCTTGGGACGCGTGTCCCGCTTTACCAGTATTGGCAATGTGACACGCAGCTCGAGCCCTGGGGCCGAGCGGAGCATTCTGGCTCCCGGCGCCTCAAGGGTCAATGAAGCGGGACCTTTCGGCCGGGTGCCGTTTCAGCGCCGGCGATCGACTTCCGATAATCGCGCAGTGAACGGCTACGACTCCATTCTCTCTCATCCAGTCACCGGCGACCGCGGCGCCCGTTTCAATAGCACTCCCCAGGAGACTCACTCGGCAGCGGCGTCATCCTTCGGCGCTCCAGCGATCTCTCATCTTGCTGTTGTCTTGTTGCTCGGCGCCTGGTTCATTCTGCCAAGTCTGGGCGAACGGAGCCTCTCCCATGCCGAGGCCTACCGAGCGCGGCGCATCGAGATCGGCACACTTGCCGATGCCCGTCGGCTCCCACCGCTGCAATTCGTGTTGCTTTCTGCGATTCACAAATGGGTGCCCGATAGCGAAGCAGCGCTGCGAGCACCGTCGGCGATTGCCGGACTGGTATGTGCGGCGATCGTCCTGCTCTTGGCGCAGTCCATCGTCGGCCGACTGGGAGCGCTGTTCGCCGGCCTCTTCATTGTCAGTCAGCCGCTGCTGATCGCGCATGCCAGGGAACTGAAGGAATTTGCCATCGAAGCGGCGTTCGTTGCGCTGCTATTCTATTCGGGCTTGCTGGCCTCACGTGTTCCCAGTATCAAGCGGCTATTTTACTTCCACCTCACCGCGCTAATCGGACTGGGTATGACGTTTACGTCCTCGCTGGCCGTCGTGGCCTGGTGGCCGGTGCTGACGTTGAACGTGATACGCAAGGACGTTCGTGATCGCAAGACGATCCTTGTGCATGCACTTCTGAGTCTTGTACTGCTTCTGGCAGGGATTTGCTGGTACATCTGGCTGGCAGGGTTTCAGGACCGCGGTGTATTCGTGAACTACTACTATACCGAGATCGAACCGTCGTGGCCGGTCTCCTATGCTCCCGGTGAACTATCAGCCTGGCTGGGAGATAAGCTCTTCGGCACGGTCTGCTATACACTCGGAATCAGCCAGGTCTGGTCGCCTCTGAAGTGGTGTGTGGGATCGTTGGGGCTCGTGGCGCTTGCGGCGGGGCTCGGGCGCTGTTGGGGACAGGCCCGGGCATTGGTGCTGGCGTCAATGGCCATCCTCCTTCTGGCGGTCGCGTCGGCAATGATGCGTATGTGGCCGATCGGCAACGTCCGGCAGGTGGCGTTCCTCATTCCGCTGGCGGCGTTGTTTGTGGGCGTTGGGGTCTTTGAGCTGGCAAGACGGGTCGGCTGGCGATCCCCGGCCACATGGCTGATCGTCGCAGGTTGTGTGGCAATCCCCGTGCTGCGTGCCACGAAGGCTTCGCTCGGCCCTCCTGCTGTCTATGAGCACATTCGTCCAGTCGTCGAGCGGATGGCATCAGAAGCCAAGCCCGGAGACGCGGTGCTGGTTTACTACAGTGCCGCCGACGCGTTCCACTATTACTGGAAGCGCCAGGATTGCACCATTGTGGAGCAGCCCACTTCGGATCGCGACCGGCCCGACCTGCTATTGCGGCGATTTGAAGACCTTGCCGATTCCCATCACCGGGTTTGGTTCGTCTCCGCACATGATTGGAAAACCGAACGCCGTGATTGGATGGACTTGCTCTCGAAACAATATGAACAAGTTGAGGATCTCGCTACGGTGGACGCGAACGGCCAGCTGTTCGATGTTCAAAGCCGCCGACAATCGGCCACAATCGTAGACTCGCCATGATCGACGGGCGGTGCCGCTCGGTACTTTCGCTAGCGCGGGCGATCCGGAACGTCATGGTCTTCCGTGTTCTCGCGTTCCAAAGGTACAGGTGCCGTGAGGTAACGCTCCACTTCCCGTTCGACGATCTTGTCGCGCATGCGGGCGTTTTCCTGCTGGCGGGTGCGCAATTCGCTGAGTCGAGTTTCCATGCGCCGAATCTCCAGCTCGCGTCGCTTCTGGCGCAGGTCGACAACTTTTTCAGTCAATTCGCGAATACGCTCCTCCATCCTGGGCTTCCGGTCGTCGTCTTTGTTGCGGCGGTAGGCGGCTGCCAGAAAGCGCAATTGGGCTTCGCTCCGCCGCTCTTCGATCAACACCGCGCCCAGTTCGGGATCGGATTTCATGGTTTCCATGATTTCGAGCAGCGGTCCGGCGAAGCGCTCGACGCGACGCTCATAGAGCTGAGGGTTCCGCTCGCGCAGACCCTCCAGGTTTTCGTGGAGCATCGGGAAGTACTCGCGCACAAACGCTCGGAGCTCGTCGCGTTGCTCTGGAGAGATACGATGCTCGCGCCGAGCGTCACGGTCGAGGATGGCGCGGCGATCGCGCATCAACCCCCGCCGCGGGCGGCGCGTCCCGTCGAGCGCATCTTGCTGAACTTGCCGGTCCCGGGGAGGCGTCGGCTGTTCTGCGGCAGCCGCGGGCAATGCCGTGAATAGAAGCACCAGTGCTGTGATTCCCGTGTGACGTGTGCAAAGTTCCTTAGACATGTTCCCGCCCTTCAGTCGCTAGCCTGAGGTTCCTTCTCGACCCACGCCCGACTCGGCGTCGAACATGAGGTCGTCCATCAATCGCAGAAGTTCATCATCGTCGGTTAGGCCGATACCAGTGTCGTTGTTCCAAGCCAGTTCTGCCGAACGGATCTCTGCCCGCAGGTCGGCGAGCTCGTGGTCGATCTCGTCGCTTTCCGGACCGGAGAGGGCGGCTTCGTAGGCGACAAGGTCTGGGTGATTTTCCATTGCCACAGGTCTGGGCTCTTGCAACGTGATCCAGAACGTCAGCGCAGCCGCCGCGGCCACTCCGCTCGAGCACAGACTCAATATCCATCCGCGCCTTGGTCGACGCGGTCGCGATGGACTTCGCTCCTGCGGACCGTGATGGTCCGAGAGCTGGACGGCCTCTTCGCGCAGGCGCTGCTTCACTCGCTCTGCGAGCCCCGGAGGTGTCGGGACGTTTATGCGACCTGCCAACCACTCCTCACCAGCCGCGATTTGCGTCCGTATTTTCAGCATCCCGGCGTGATCGAGCCGCTCATCGTCGCGCGCAAGCAACCCCCGCAACCAAGCCTCGTTCTCTGCGATCTCGCGGCGAATCGGGTCGCTTTCCTTTGGCGTCGGGTTTTCATCGTGACTATTCACTCGTCGGACTCCATCCAGGACCGCAGCTTGGCCAAGCCGCGATGCGCACGGGCCAAGGCGGTGCCAATCGGCGTGCCCATCATCTCGGCAATTTGGGCAAAGCTGAGCTCCGCGTAATGACGTAGCAGGACAACTTCCCGTTCCGAATCGGGCAAACGATTGATTGCCGCCTGCAGTCGTCGACGCACAGTGGTTCGGTCTTCGCCGCGGTCGGATTCGCCGTTGGGTGCCTCCGATTGCGGCATTTTCGACGTGATTGGATCCCCGGTTCGCGCCTGTTCGCGAGACACCCGCCGGGCCCGATCGCGCGCGACATTTCCCGCAATTCGAAAAAGCCATGCCTCGAATCGGTCGTCATGCGCGTAAGTTCGGATGCTCCTCACCATCTTGAGGAACACCTCCTGGACGAGGTCTTCGGCACTATCGCGGCGCCCTGTCATGCGATACATGAATCCGTAAAGCCGAGATGAATAATGATCGACGAGCAAGTCGAGCGCCTCGGGGTCGAGGTCGACTGCTCGGCTGATCAGGTCATCCTGGCTCGGAGCGATTTCCATGGTTTACAAAGGCCTAACGCTCGGGGCGGCGGAACATTGCTGGAATTCGGCTGCTACCGGCGAGCAGGCTTGCAGGGACTGAGTTCCTTGCTATGATACCGGGCTCGTTTTTGTTTCGGGCCGCAGCTCACGCGGGCTGCGTGGTTTATCGACCCAGGGTGCAGGTATGGCACGAGTCTGTTATTTCACCGGCAAGAAGACCCGTTCAGGCCGCTCCATTGCACGGCGCGGCAAGGCCAAGTACCTCGGTGGCGTGGGTCGCAAGACCACGGGCATCACCAAGCGCAAGTTTCGCCCCAATCTCCAGCGCGTGCGTGCCGTGGTTGAAGGAAAAGTCTGCCGGATCCAGGTCTCGGCCAAGGCCATCCGAATGGGTCTGGTAACCAAGCCCACGAAGCGAAACTACAAGCCGCAAGAGCACAAGACTGCGGATAGCGCATCCTAGAACCGTTTTCCAGATGAATAAGCTGCGGTTTTGAGCAGCGCGCGGATTTCCGCGAGGCCTTGCACCTTATGCGCGCTCTATTCCCGTTCGCTGACGCTCCCAAGAAATTCGTCAACCAGCGCTGCGAAACACTCCCGGCAAAGCTGTTCGTCGCAGCCGGCCGCGGGATCGCCGCATGCGGCACATGCGGTGTCCGCATCTGCAAGGAGATCCTCCCGGCCAGCTCCGGCGGAAGAGGCTTCTTCGATGGCCGGTCGAATCGCATCGAGGTCCGCCCGGTTGAAGCCGGCGTCCCGACAAACCGGGGGAATGCTGTCCAATGGGGACGGAAGGGGAGTGCAACCGACGAGAGCCACTGAGAGAAAGTACACCGCGCGCCGCAGCTTCATCCTGGCGTGAGTGTGCGCGTTCGGCGACGAGAAGGCAAGAAAGCCCAATCGCCCTATGTTGTGGTCGAGGCAGCCTCAGCTTCCCGCTCCGGATTCTCGGCCACTCCTTCCACCCACTGCGCCGAGGCGGCCTGTTCGCGGGCTGCGGAGCGCTCCATACGATCCGTGCGGTAGCACAAATAGCGTCCGAGCGAGCGGACCGCCTGATCGCACGTGCGGAAGACGGGCACGCCGCCTTCGCGAATGCGCCTGGCCATCGCGTCGTACGACCGTCCGGAGTCGATCACGGCAATGATCGGCTTGGGGGCATTGCGCAGCAGGGCGGGGAGACGGTCGGCAAGCGAGCCCGGTTTGGCCAGTTCCTCCTCGGTCGTCAGGAGTTGCGGCGTGAGGGGTACACAGGCCACGACCACGGCATCGACGTTCTCGTCCTCGATCATGGCTTCGATACCTGCCTGGTAGGCGTCCTCATTCGCCATGGGTGTGATATCCAGCGGGTTGCGGACATTGATGAGCCCTTCGAGCTTGAGCGTTCGAAGTCGGGTCGAAAGATTCTCGATGGTGTTCTCGCTCAGTCTGGCGATCTCCAGCTCGTAGCGCATGCCCAGGATGGCGTCGGCCATGCCCACGGTTTCGAATCCGGCGTTGCTGATGGCACCGATGCGCCGCCCGCGTACCTCCTTGGCATGCAACGCCGTGGAAAGTTCCAGAAGCTGCTCGAACTCCTTGAAGGTGTCCGTAACGATCGCGCCGGCGTGGGCGACGGCCGTCTGGCAGATGTCGTAGTCGCCGGCGACGGAATGCGTATGTCCGGCGGTGGCGGCGCGACCCGGAGCGGTCCGGCCTGCTTTGTAGAAAACGATGGTCTTTCCGGTGGACGTAACTTCGCGCACCGCGCGGACGAAGGCGAGACCGTCGAGGTCGTTGAAGCCCTCGACATAGACGCCGATGCAGTCGATGTCGCCGCGGGCACCGACCGTGCGGAGGAAGTCTGACACGGTCAGATCAATCTGGTTGCCGAGCGAAATCGCCAGCGTCGGGTCGAGCGATTCGAGGTTGCTCATACGGCTGATGATGTAGGCTCCGCTCTGGGAGATGAGCGCCACCCGCTTGGGCACCGCGTTGCGGCGGGGGTCGAGTTTCTCGTTGGGAATGAAGAAGGTGTCGTAGCTGCCCGGATGCGAGCGGACGCCGAGGCAGTTGGGGCCGAGCACGATGGGGCCGCCGTCCGGTCGCGAGCGGGAGTCGAGAATCGCCTTGCGAACCTGCTCTTCGATGTGTTCCGTGCCTTCGCGCTCGCCCATACCGCCGGGAATGAGGATGGCCGACGCGACCTTGCCGCTTCTTATGATCTCGTCCATCAGGCGGGCGGCATCGTCGGACGACGCGGCCACGACAAGCAGATCGACCGGCTCCGGCAGGTGAGCAATGTCGGGGACGCAGCGAACGCCATCAATGGCGTCCTCCCCTTCCTTAATGACGTAGGCGTGCTCCCTGGCGAATCCGCAGTCGAGCACGTTGTTGAGGATGATCCGTCCAAAGTTGGCTCTCTTGGATGAGACGCCGAGGACCGCGATGGACTTGGGCGTGAGCATCGAACCGATCCGCTGAATGGGTCGGGCGGGCGGCTCGGGCGTGGCTGTGGCCAGGCGTCCACGACCGTCGAGCGGGATCATGCGTTGCCCGGAGAAGGCAAAAGGATTCACTTCGAGCTCCCCGAGGTCCGGGCCTTCCTGTCCGCGGTCCAGGCAGTAGGTTCGCGCCAGGGCGATGAACGCCCGGAAGCAACGGAGCAACTCGCCGTCGGAAACAACGCGGTGATGCCCGCGGGCCTTGCCGGCGAGAATCTCGTAGGCAGCGGTGGACTTGAACATCTCCAGAAACTGCTCGGGAGAGGTGTCGATCGCCAGAGCCTTGGCCACAGCGATACCGGGTTTCATCTTGTGGGCCAGGAATTCGGTGTCCACGCCGCCGAGCCCCGCGGCGATGATGGCGCCGAATTCTCTTGTGGCGCGAATGCCTACGAAGAGCTCTTGTCCGAATCCCGACCCGGCCCGCTCCACGAATTCCACCAGCAGCACGCCGGCAAGGTTCTCGTCCTGGTCGCCAAAGCGGGCGGCCATCTGGCGAAGCTCGCGGTTGACGGCGTCAACGTCGCGGGGGATGAATCGCACTGCTCCGGCCTCGGTCTTATGGACGACCTTTGTCGAGACGAGCTTGAGCACGACGCGATCGCCGGAGAACTCGGCCAGGGTTTCCGCAGTCACGCTCTCACCGGGCTGGAGGAATTGATGTCGAGGCGGTGTGATGGCGCCGACAAGCTCGACAAGTCTGTAGACCTCGTGTTCGTAGAGCTGGCGACGGCCTTCCTCATAGGCGCGGAGCAGCGTTTGGGCGACGGCTTGCGCCTCGGCGTCGCTGAGTCGAAGCTCGCCCATCGGGATGGGGGGAGCGGTTCCGGCCTCAATGTCGAGTTCCAGCTGTTCTGGCGAGAGGCTGTCGATCCAACGCCGCGTTTCCAGAGGGGTGGCGCCGCGACGGAGGCCGTCCTGATACGCCGTTGCGGCGGCGCGGCCGAGCCGGCAGGCCCGTTGATTCATCTGCACGAGCGACGCGCCTTTGGCGCTGAACATTTCGCTCAGTGCAGCGTCGAGCTCATCAAGTGAAATGCCGAGCAGCCCGGATGCGGCGCCGAGCATGACCGTGTTGGCGGCGCGGACGGACCCGGCGGCCTTGGCGATGTCTTCGGCATTGACCAGCACGTGGTCCGGATAGCTCGTGACCCTTTCCAATATGTCCTCGACTGGCGGGTAATTGGGGATGTTCACGAAAGGGGCGGTACTCGCCACGATGCTTCCATGCGGGGCGAGAAACTCGACATAGCGCAGCGCCTCCAGCGGCTCAACCGCGAGGATCATGTCCACCCGACCCTTGGGGATCAGCTCGCTGAAGAGCTCATGATCGGCAATGCGCAGGTGAGATTGCACGGCTCCACCGCGCTGAGACATGCCGTGTACTTCGGCCTGCTTGACCCACCAGCCGCGGCGCACCGCGGCGATGGAAATCGCCTGCGCGATGGTCAGAATTCCCTGTCCCCCGACGCCGGCAAGAATGAGATTGTGTTCCATGAGGATCCTCGAATGGCTGACAACCGATCGGGCCGACAGCTCCGCTCCCAAGCCCGGCAACGTCGGGTGCCGGCTGATCAGCGATTCCGCCAGGCGATCGCCCGACTTCCGCGGAATCGCTCGGCTGTGACACAGGCCTACGCCGACACCGGCTCCGCCTCGGGTTCTGCACGCTTCGGCGCTACCCGTCGCTTAATCTGAATGCAGGCCCGCCGCGCCACGATGACCGACAGCCCGCGGTAGTCGATCTCCCGTTTGAACATCTGCACCGTCTGGTCGTGATATTTGCGCATCGGCTCGAAGAGCACGATGTGGTTCTCGTTAACACCCAGCCCCTTGAGCAGCCGGATCAGGTCATCCCCGGTGGCGAAGGTCTCCTGCTGGCCGGTCATCCCCACGGTCGCGTTGTCCAGGATGATGACCGTCATATTGGCGTTTTCGTGGGCTGCTCCAAGCAGCGGAGTCATGCCCGAGTGCGTGAACGTAGAGTCCCCGATGGTGCAGACGACCGGGTGGGCACCGCCCTTGGCGGCACCCAGCGCCATGCTGATTGATGCCCCCATATCCACGCAGGATTGCACGGCGTTATAGGGTGGAAGAGCGCCGAGCGTATAACAGCCGATGTCGCTGAACATGAGCGGCTGGGCGATTTCGCCGAGTGCATCTACGAGAGCGGCGAACGTGTCGCAGTGCGGGCATCCTTTGCAGAGAGCGGGCGGCCGGCCTGGAAGATCGATCTGTGCATCCGGCGTCGCCAGCGATTGCATGCCGAGCGCTACGCGAACGAGGTCGGCCGACAGCTCTCCGCTCAAAGGCAATTGCCCCGACCGCTTGCCACGGATCAGCTTGCCCGGAATGCCAAGCAGGCCGCGCAGTTGCGTTTCGATATACGGGTAGCCGTCCTCGACAACGAGGATTTCGCCGCAGTGGTCGACGAGTTGACGTACGAGTCCAACCGGAATGGGGTAGGCGCCGATCTTCAGCAGCGACAAATTCGTGTCACCGGCGAGGACCTCCCGGACGTAATTGTACGCGATCCCGGAAGCAATGACGCCCTTGGGACCGGCGAGCGTGAGCTGGTTGTAACGGGAGTTGGCCGAGAATTCATGGAGCGATTTCTGCATATCCAGCAATCGCCGGAAGCGGCGACGCGCATTGACGGGCAGCAGGGTCCAGTCTCGGGCATCCTTGACGATGTTGAGTTCGCGGCGAGGCGGCGATGGAGGCGTGCGCTTTACGTTGGACCGGCTGTGCGCCAGGCGCGTGACCAGACGGATCACCGCGGGCAGTCCGAGCTTTTCGGAAAGTTCGAACGCCTCACGGGTCATGTCGTAAGCCTCCTGTTGGTTGGTGGGCTCGAACATGGGCACCTGGGCGAAGTCCCCGTAGAAGCGGCTGTCCTGCTCGTTCTGGGAGGAGTGCATGCCGGGATCGTCGGCCACGGCCAAGACGATAGCCCCGTGCGCTCCAGTCAGTGCCGAGTTGATGAAGGGGTCGGCCGCGACGTTAAGGCCCACGTGCTTCATCGCCACCAGCGAGCGTTTGCCGATGTACGACATGCCTAGGGCTTCCTCGAAGGCGACCTTTTCGTTGGCCGACCATCGGGCGGCGACGGATCCGTCCCGTGTCCCATTCCGGGCGACAAACTCGAATATCTCCGTGGCCGGTGTCCCGGGGTAGGAGAACATCCCGCTGATGCCCGCATCGAGCGCCGCAATACCGACCGCTTCGTCGCCTAGCAGCAGTTCGGCCATAACTGGTCGTCCTTGCTTGAATTGGATGAACGCATTTCCCGTCCGAACCTCCACCGCAGCCGAGCCCGCTGCGGCGTCAGGAATACCGACGGCCCATGGAGGTCGTCATGCAATACCTGTGCCATGGGAGGGAGAAGGAGCGGCCAAAAGCCCCCCAAAGGCCTGCCAACAATGGCCATATTCCGTTGGTCCATGCTGTCTGCCGGCCCTATAATGGGCACACCCGCCGGGGGATTCCGTGGAAGCCGATGTCGCGCTGGAACAGCCGCGCCCGGATCAGGCCGGAGAATTTCACAATGGCGAAAGGCCGGATCCTTTTCTTGCTGGCCACCACATGGGCGGCGCTGCCTGCTACGGCTTTCGCTCAGTCGTTTCCTCGGATCGACTACACCAAAAGCGAGATTTCACAGGGCGTCCAGCCGCAGTCCGCGTGGGAGTTGGCCGTAGGACTGCGAGAAGGCGAAGGGTTGGCTGTTTCGCCTAATCTGACATCGGGCCCCGCTGCGGCCCATCCCGGACGAATCCTCGTCCGTACCAAGCCGAATCCGCTGGCTGGGGGCGGCGCCCGCATGGAAGCGCCGAAGCTCGCCGTCATCGATACCGACATTCGCAGGCTGCCCGTCGTAGACGGACTTTATCTTTTCGAGGTCGATCCCGCTCAGGGGGACGCAGCCCTGCAGGCACTCCGGTTGGATCCGGGCGTGGCCTATGCCGAGCCTGACTTCGCCGTTTTCTTGAGCGAGGTTCCCGATGACGAGTACTTCAGTTTCCAGTGGGGCTTGTTGAACGCTGGCGATCCCGTATTCGATCAGCCCGGCGTCGCGGGTGCTGACATCAACGCCACGGCAGCCTGGAATCTCTGGACCGGCGCGAGCGATTTTCGCGTGGCAGTGATCGACACGGGGATCGACTTTTTCCATCCGGATCTGGTCCCCAACATCTGGACCAATGCGGGCGAGATTCCGAACAACGGCGTTGACGACGACGGGAACGGCTACGTCGACGACGTGCACGGCTACGACGTGTATGAAGGTGACCCCGATCCGACCGACTACGTCGGTCACGGCACGCACGTCTCGGGCACAATCGCGGCCGTGGGAAACGACGGCCTCGGTGTCGCCGGCGTCTGCTGGCGGGCGCAGATCGTTCCCGTCAAGGTTTTCGGTGATGACGGGAACGGATTCGTGTCTGCCCTTGTCGCGGGGATTCAGTACGCTCTCGACAACGACATTCCGCTGTCCAACAACAGCTACGGTCTGACGGATTATTCGCAGGCACTATACGACGTGATCGCGGAAGCCCGGCAGCGCGGTCACCTCTATGTGACAGCCGCGGGCAACTTCCTGGGGCGCGACATCGACCGATACCCCGTTTATCCCGCCTCGTTCGATCTGGACAATATCGTGGTCGCGGGAGCAACGGCCAGCGATGATACACTGTCCGCGGTATCGTGTATCGGCTCGGAGTCGGTTGATGTTGGCGCTCCGGGGCAGGACATTCTGAGCACCTATCCAGGGGGATGGGCATTCGCGACGGGGACATCGATGTCCTCAGCCTTCGTGACAGGCGTTGCGGCGCTTCTCATGAGTCGCCGTCCGGAGCTGGACTGGGAGGCGGTGAAGTCTCGAATGCTCGATACGGTTCGGTCGGTGGGGGGGTTGTCGGGCCGTATTGCCACCGGCGGTGTGATTGATGCCGCCGCAGCCGCAGGAGATTGCAACGAAAACGGTGTGGCCGACGAGGCGGAAATCGCTGCAGGAGAAAGCCTGGATTGCGACGGGAACGGCGTTCCCGACGAATGCCAGGATGACTGTAACGGAAATGGGCGTTACGACGCATGTGATGTCGGGGATGGGACAAGTTCCGATTGCAACGGCACCGGGATTCCTGACGAGTGCGACCTGGCCGGTGGGGCGGCTCGCGACTGTAACGGCAATGATATTCCCGACGAGTGCGACGTCGCCACCGGCTCGAGCAACGACCTGAATACCACCGGTGTGCCCGACGAGTGCGAGACGTGCGCCATGGAAGCGGATTGTGATGACGGCAATCCCTGCACCGATGAGAGCTGCACGGGCACGTTGTGCTACTGGACGGACAACTCGTCGACCTGTGACGATGGAAACGAATGCACGGAAAACGACATCTGCGAGGCTGGTGTCTGCTCAGGATCGCTTGTGCCGACGCTGGATTGCGCCCCTTTGCTTTCCGTACGCGCAGCGGCGATCAACGGCCGCGCCGTGCCGGGCGGTCCGGCCGACAGCATCACTGCCGATCGCGGTGATCGCATCACCGTGGAGTTCTACATCGAGCGCTGGTGGCCAGACATCATTCAAGGCATCAACCTGTATCTGGATACGACAGGCTTTGCCAGTGGGGCGACGGGCCAGCTCCTTCCCGTGGTTGATCCGACCCCGGAGGCAGGGGCGTTCATGGATCGTTCCCGGCAGGACTTCATCTTTTATGATCTGACAACGATCACCATTGTCCAGGCGCTCCCGCCGGACTTCTACCAGTATATCAGTGTGCTCGTGCAGACAGATGATTGCGCCGGCGATCCCGGCCGACCTGCCTACGGAGGTACCCTGCTCCTCGATATTTCCGATACTGCTTCCGGTGACTTCCAACTCTGTCTCGATCCGGACTATTTCGAGCGCAGCTTCCTGATCGATTGTCCCTTCCCTGTGGCGGTTGCGCCCCTTACCTATTCCTGCCTGACGATTCATGTCCCGCTGGAGGGATGTCAGCAGGGTCCGGACTGCAATGGAAATGGCACATGGGATATTTGTGACATCGCGCAAGGAGACAGCCCGGATTGCAATCGTAATGACGTACCCGATGAATGCGACTTTGCGGCGGGGACCAGCTTCGACTGCAACGGCAACGGTCTGCCGGATGAATGTGACGTAGCGGCCGAGACGAGCGAGGACTGCGACGGCGACCTCGTTCCCGACGAGTGCGAGCCGGACTGCAACGGCAACGGTACGCCCGATGACTGTGATCTCAGGACGGGTGTCAGCCTGGACTGCAACGACAACGGTATACCGGACGAATGTGACATCGCATCAGGAACGAGCGGCGACTGCGACAGCCTGGGTAACGGGATTCCCGACGAATGCGAGCCCGACTGTAACAGCAATGGCGTGGCGGATAGCTGTGACATTGGAACCGGAACCAGTATCGACGCGGATGACAATCTTATCCCCGATGACTGCCAGGTTACACGGCTTGTGCCGCAGGAATATGCGACGCTGCAGGCGGCTATTGACGCCAGCGGACCCGGGGATGTCGTGGCAGTGGCGGATGGATGGTATGTGGGCGCCGGATTCCGGGACATCGATTTTCGAGGAAAGGTTATCACGGTACGAAGCGTTAATGGGCCGGAGAACTGCATTATCGATGGACACGGCGTAGGTGCAGTATTCCGCTTTCGAGGCAAGGAGACTCGCCGGTCCCGGCTGATCGGTTTCACGATCATCAACGGCGCTCTCGGCGTTCAGGTCGAGCGGTACACCGGCCCGACCGTGAGGAATTGCATCCTGAAGGATCACTGGGGAGCGGCGATCAACCTGTTTCTGGCGGATCCACTTTTTGAAGATTGCCTCATTGAGGGAAACGAAGCCAATCTGACAAGCTGGAACGTATGGAGTCGCCCCGTCTACCGACGCTGCACATTTCGGAACAATACGCGCGGCGGGGCGATCCTGCTGGTGGAGAGTGACGCAGTTATCGAAAATTGTGCACTGATCAATAATTCCTTCTCGGCAGGTGCGGCGTTGTACATTGAGGGTTCCAAGCCGACGATCCGTGGCACCACCATCGTGGGGAACCGCGCAGGGACCGCGGGCGCACTGTATGCCGAGCGGAGCATCGTGACGCTCTCGCATTCAATTCTCTGGGATAACTTGACGCTGGATGTGCCGGACGGAAATGCGGGTCCCGACCTGGACGTCGTGTATTTGGAAGATTCCATTTTGCATGTTTCCTATAGCGACATCTCCGGCGGGACAAAGTCGGTGCGGACGACGGGGGAGAGCGCATTGGAATGGGGCCCGGGCAACCTGACCGGGAATCCACTATTCCAGAACACGGGTGCGGGCGGACGCGGTCTGATCGACGGCGACGTAACCTTGGGGCCGTTGTCTCCCTGCATCGACGGGGGGGATCCGGCCTTCGCTGTCGATCCGGGGGCTTCGGACATTCAGGGAGATCCAAGGAAGATCTTCGCCGCCATTGACATCGGCGCCGATGAGGCGGTTGCGTTCAGCGACTGCAACGATAACGGTCTGCCCGACGGAAGAGACATCGTGGAGGGACGCAGCGCCGACTGCAATCGCAACCGAACTCCCGATGAATGTGATCTTACCTCGGGCAACAGCACGGATGCGGACGGAGACAGCCAGCCGGATGAGTGCGCCGCGCCGCTGTTGATCGCGGCCGGGCCTACTCAACTGCGCGTGCTCGTCGCGGAACAGCTCCCGCCCGTGGCACTGGGTATCGAGAGGTTGAGCGCGGAACCGGACACCGGCTGTGCAGATGGATTTGTGCAGGCGGACGGAACGATTGGCCAATCGCCTGAATTCCGCGTTCCGTCCGAGTGGGGCGCGGTCGTGATCCGAGACGGCATTGTGCCGCAACGTACCTACATGCTGAGGGCGTTTGTCGAGACCGACTTTGCCCTCCCGGCAGACGGCGTGTCGATTTCGACCCCGAGGCGCGCCGATGTGAATGGGGACGGTCTCGTCGATGCCGCCGACATCGGAGCATTGACCGAGGTATACGGAGGCACACGGGCTTCAGCCGAGACGGCTGTGCGGTCCGATCTCGAGCCTTGCATCGCGGACGGTCGGATTGATGCCCGGGATCTTCTGCGCCTCGTCCGCATCCTGGATGGTGAGGCCGCAGCCTGCCCGGCGCCTTGTCCGTAATTGTATTTCGCTCGTTTGGGCAGGCGGCTGGATAAGGGATCGCCGAAAGGGCCGAGGTCATAGCAACTGTCGTTTCCTGTCGCGTCCGTCTGGTTGCGGCAGCGCCCGCTGGTTACCCTATCGAAAACGATTTGCAGCAGTCGCCGCGCCGGATCGGGCGGACGACTGCAACGACCCATGTCCCGGTAGGATACAGGAATGAAAAGGCTAAACGCTCTGATGGTGGTAGGGCTGGTCGCGACGACTTCGGCAAGCGCGTCAAAGGCGCAGCAGGTGGAGTATGAGCGCTACACGCTTCCCAACGGTATGACCGTCATTCTGCACGAAGATCACAGTCTGCCGACGGCGTGCATCAACACATGGTACTACGTCGGCTCGAAGGACGAGGCCGACCGGAGGTCGGGTTTCGCCCACCTCTTCGAACATCTGATGTTCATGGGCACGGAGCGCGTTCCCGAGGGTCGATTCGACCAGATCATGGAGAGCTACGGGGGATGGAACAACGCCAGCACGAGCCAGGATCGGACCAACTATTACTCGTGCGGGCCGGCTGAGTTGCTGCCCGTTCTTCTCTGGCTTGATGCTGACCGGCTGGAATCGCTTGGCAAAGCCATGACGCAGGAAAAGCTCGACAAGCAGCGCGACGTGGTCCGTAATGAGCGACGGCAGAGCTATGAGAACCAGCCCTATGCCAAGGCTTGGCTGGCAGTCTATGAGATGATGTATCCGGAGGAACATCCGTACCACGAACCCGTAATCGGCACTCACGAAGATCTCGAGGCCGCGACGGTCGACGACGTGAAGAACTTCTTCGCGACATACTACGTTCCGAGCAACGCATCTCTGGTGGTCGCGGGGGATTTCAACAAAGACGATGTCAAACCGCTTGTCGAGAAGCTCTTCGGCACGCTGCAGCGCGGATCAGACGTCGTGCACAAGTCGGCCGATCCCGTCGAGCTCGACGGCGTGATGACCCGAACTTTGACCGACAACGTCCAATTCCCCCGAACGATGATGGTCTACCACAGCCCAGCCGAGTTCCAGCCCGGCGATGCCGAGATGGACCTTGTGGCTGACATCCTCGCGGACGGCATCTCCAGCCGGCTGTACCAGCGGCTCATCTACAAGGACAAGCTGGCCAGCGATGTCTCGGCGTTCCAGGCGTCGGGGCTGCTCGGTTCGCTGTTTTTCATCCAGGCGACGGCCGCGCCGGGTGTGACGCTCGATCAGGTGGAGACGGCGGCGGACGAAGTAATCGCAGAGTTCCTCCGTGAGGGACCGACCTCGGAGGAGCTGGAGCGGCAGAAATCGCGGCGCGAATTCAGTTTCGTGTCTCGATTGGAGTCGCTGCTGGCGCGAGCGGACGCTCTGAACAAATATCAGTTCTTTTTCGACGAGCCGGACTCCTTCAAAGTCGACCTCGACCGCTACCGGACGGTTTCTCGCAACAGTGCCATCATGTGGGCCCGCAAGGTGCTGACGCCGGACGCTCGGCTTATCCTGCGCGTCGTTCCCGAGCTGGAGACACCGGAGGTGAATCCGCGCGACACCCAGCCGAGCGTTGCTGAAGGCGAACACTTCGATGTCCCTTTGCCGGTCGAGTTCAAGCTTTCCAACGGCATTCCCGTTTATCTATGGGAGCGTCCCACACTTCCGCTAGTGGACGTCCGCCTTATGGCGAAGGGCGGATCGTCGCTGGATTCACCCCCGAAGGCGGGTGTCACGGTGCTCGCTGCGGGAATGCTCGACGAGGGTGCCGGCGACAGGGACGCCGTTGCGTTTGAGCAGGCCCTGGACGAACTCGGTGCATCCTTTTCGGCGTGGGCAGGGCGGGAGGACTGCAACGCGTCGATGTCGGTTCTGCGTCGAAATCTCGAACCTGCGCTCGACCTTTTCGCGGACGCGGTCCGGCGCCCCCGGTTTGATGACAAGGAGTGGGAGCGCGTCCATCGGCTGCACATCGAGGGATTGCGAAAGGCCATGGATCGTCCGGGGTATATCGCCCGGTTTGTCGCGATGCGCGAGTATTTTGGCGAGGACCACCCTTATGGCATGCCGACTTCAGGAACGCCCGCGACGGCAGCGACCATCTCACTCGCCGACGCCAGGGCTGCGTACGAGCGTATCTTCCGCCCGTCTTCCGCGGTGATTTTGGCCGCAGGCGATGTTTCCCAGGATGAATTGAAGAACATGCTTGAGCAACGCTTCGGTGACTGGAAGGAGCCGAGTGGCGCTGCCTCCCCGCAGGAGCCGGCCTATCCGACGCTTTCCCCACAGCCCTTCCGAGTCGTGATCGTCGATCGTCCCGAGGCGGTTCAGACGGTCATCAATTTCGTGATGCCCGGCCCCGTGTACGGCAATGCCAATCGGCTCAAATTCGAACTTCTCGGGACCATTCTGGGCGGAAGCTTCACCAGCCGGCTCAACCAGAACCTGCGCGAAGAGCACGGCTATACCTACGGTGCCCGCAGCGGGTACACCATGGACCGCAGCGTCGGCTATCTCAGTGCCGGCTCGGACGTGTTCGCCAACGTGAGCGGTCCGGCCGTCGGGGAGTTTCTCAAGGAGCTGCGCGGCATTCGCAACGGTGACATCACCGCGGACGAGGCCCGCAAGGCGAGGCTCTCCCAACGTCGATCGCTTATCGATGCGTTCGAGGGACTTGGTGGGATTCTGGGATCGGGTGCTGAGATGCTCCGCTACGGTCGGCCTTTTTCGGCAATCGGAGACGACCTTGCCGCGGTCATGCGGATTTCGGAAGATGATCTGAACAAGCTGGCAAATAGCGCCGTTCCCCTGGAGAATGCCTTGCTCGTGCTCGTTGGTGATCGCAAGGCAATCATGGAGCAACTTCAGGGGCTCGATCTGCCCGAGCCAAAGGTGATTGAGGCAAAATCGCTGTTGAACTGAACGCGTCGGCTAGCGATCACTCCGCAGTACGTAAAGGTCTCCTTCGCGCTCCCACGTTCCCACGGGCGGCGCCTTGGGGACCTTTTTCGTGTCGCCCGGCACGAAGACAACACGACGTCCCTCGTGTAAGGCTGCGAGGACGCGATCGGGATCGAGGTCGGAGAGCTTGCTGGCGAGCACGGTCGGCGAATCATCGGCATATTCGATTGCGCCGTACCTGATGGCCCAGGCACTCATGGCGTCGCCCACGATGATCAGTCCGCCCGGACCTGCGAGCGTAACGGCGTGGCGGCTCATTCGCTCGGCGGACGTATCCGCCACCGACCAAGGCCAGAAGAGATAGCGATAGTCGCTGCGGTAGGGGCGGTGGCGCTCAAGTCCGTCGAGGACGTCCAACCGGCGAGCTACGGCTGGAGCGGGTAGATATATTGCCGGTGTCAAGGCCAATAAGACCGCGCTGGCAACATAGAGCCGCCGACGTCCGTGCGCCGTTGATCCATGTTCGAACCACGCGAACCCCACACCGCCGAAAACAGCGAGGTACAGGTACGTGGGGATCATGAAAAGATATTGATCAGGAACCGAGTAACGGAATGCGAAAAGGGCGTGGATGCCAAGTCCCGCAAGCAGGACAGCGAATGATGCGCTTCCGATCTCGGTGCGTCCGCGCGCGATGCCCAGAAAACTCAGGGGCAGCAGCAGATTCGGGAAGCTGAGCATCGTGAAAGCGCCGACGATCGCGAGCATGCCGGCGCTGGGAATCAGATTCAGTACCTCGCGCGAATACTGGTGCCCGAAAAGGGCGGATTGAAGCGTTTCGGCCCAGTGACCGGTGCGAAAGCCTTGTTCAACAACCATCAACGCATACGGTGCCGCGCCGATCAGCCAGAGTAGAATGCCGCCAATCAGGATGCCCGGCGAGATTCGCCGCCTCCACAAGGCTACGAGCGCCACGGCCAGAACGATCGGGGTGGTCAACAGGGCGAGCAGATGGTTACTCACACCCAGCCCATTTGCCAGAGCGGCCGCCAACAGATACGGGATCCTCCGAGAACGATACCACAAAACGATCGACCAGCACTCGATCGTCAGCAAGGCGGTGACAAGCGTGAACATCTCCGTCTGGGTGGCCTCGCGCCAAAACGTGTGGGCCAGTCCAAGCGATGCTGCGGCAAACAGGCCCGCTGGCGTTGAGCCGGTCAGCGTGCACACGCATCCGAAAAGGCAGGCCACTGTGATCGCCCCGAACAGCGAGCTGATCAGCGTGATGGCCAGGGCGGGTTCAAACAGGTCGATCCGCAAGGCGAGCCGTCCCAGCCAGTAATGCAACGGGTGCGTAAGCGCCAGGCCTAAGTGATTGTCCAGGGTGCCGGTCAGAATGCGTACGATGTGGTGCCCGGAATCCTGCCACTGCGGACCACGGCAGGCCGTCAATCCGTAAAGCAGCAGGAACGCGAGGAACAACCCCGCCATGATGCCGGGATGACTTTGCGATTTCGGGCGGTCCAGTCGAGGGTTCTGCGCCGCAAGATCCGCATAGGAGCTGTCTTCATTCGCCGGAGGCAAAGGATCTCCTTGGGTCGAGTCGCGCCGATCAGGCCGTGCCTGAGTGACTTTGCCAAAGAATAGGCCGCTGGACCTTATGCGACAATCACTCCCGATGGCCGGCTCAATCACGTCGAATCCTCCGTCGGACTTCCTATAATGTCCACAGGGCAGGTTTCCGCTGAGGGCGAAGCAGCGACGGGGGGGGCAGAGGAAGAACAGATGGTCGATAAGGACGGCATCGGGGTGATATTCGACATGGACGGTGTCTTGATCGATTCAGCCGATGCGCACCTTCGAAGTTGGCGGTTGCTAGGCGAGGAAAACGACGCGACCATTTCCCACGAGCAATTCATGCGCACCTTCGGACGGCCCAATCGCGAGATCATCCCTGTTTTGTTTGACGAGCACGATGGGCGCTGCGTTGACCGGCTCGCCGAGCGCAAGGAGGAAATCTACAGGGACCTGATTCGAGAAGATCCTCCGCTGGTTGATGGCGCATCCGCATTGCTGCGGGAGCTCCAGGAGCGCGGCGTGCGAATAGGGATCGGTTCATCCGGCCCGCCGGCCAATATCAGGCTTGTGGTTGAGGCGCTCGGAGCCGAGCATCTGATTCGCGCGGTCGTCAGCGGGGACGATGTCGAACGGGGCAAGCCCGACCCGCAGGTATTCGAGCTTTCGGCCAGGCGGCTGGAACTTTCCCCTTCCCGGTGCGTCGTAATTGAAGACGCTCCCGTGGGCGTCGAGGCGGCCAAAGCGGCGGGGGCGTTGGCGGTGGCGGTGCTCCTGCACCATGGTGCGGAGAAGTTTCGCGCTGCCGACCTCATCGTGCAGCGGCTTCGCGACCTGACGGCCGACCGCCTGATGCGGATGGTTCTCGGGAGGGCCTGCGCATGATGCATAGGATGAATTGCGGGCTGCTTCGAGACGTGACCGCCCCCCCGTTATGCGCGTTGGAGCAGAAGTCCAATGTCTGACCGTGAAGTCCGCCGCGCCCCGACACTGCTACAGCAATTCCTGCTGCTACTGGCGGTCACCTTTGTCGTGCTGGTGGGGAGCGTCCGACTGGGTCTCGTGGAGTGGTGGGCCTATTCGATGGAGCGCGGCCGGATTCAGGCGATGCGTGAGAGCTTCAAGGAATTCAGTCCCACGGAATCTGATGCAATACTTCGAGAAAATGTGATCGCCACCGTGATTCCGGCGGTCGTCAGCGTGGAAGCGGATCTGGAGCTTCACGCGAAAGAATCAACGTCGGCGCCCAGCCAGTCCCGCGACGGGCTTGTCGGTCCCCCGGCGCCGCCGGAGTCCGAGAGAGAATTCGACGGGGACCGCGGCTGGGGCAGCGGGTTCATCATCGATGCCGACGGCGGATACGTTCTGACCAATGCCCACGTCGTCTACGGGGCGAGCGGCGTGCGCGTGCACACGGCCGACGACCGCAAGCTCGCTGCGCAGGTCGTGGGGATCGACACCGAGACCGACTTGGCTGTCGTTCAGATTCCTTCAGAAAAGCTCCATCAAATTCCTTTGGGCGACAGTGAACGCGTGGCCGTCGGAGAGGAAGTGCTGGCCGTGGGGAGCCCGTTCGGACTGGATCGGACGGTGACTCAGGGAATCATCAGTGCACTCAATCGCCGCGGCATTCGGGGTGAGACTGAGCGGTATGCGAGATTGATCCAGACCGACGCCGCGATCAGTCCAGGTAGCAGCGGCGGGCCGCTGGTGAATCTGCGGGGCGAGGTCATCGGCATCAACACGGCGATTATTTCGCCCGGTGGACGGTTCCAGGGAGTGGGCTTTGCCATACCATCGGCGATCGCAGCGGGAATGATCCCGGATCTGATTTCAGGCGGTCCGGCGTTTCTGGGTGTGCTCGTATGGAACGCGACGGACCCGGCGGGACGTGAGGAAGTGCGCTCGTTGGGGTGGACGGAGGACTACGGTGCCGTCGTCGACGAGGTTTATGCGAATACGGGCGCGGCCGAGGCCGGACTGCGCGTGGACGACATTCTACTTTCCCTCGATGGCGAACGAATCAACTCCATTGAACAACTCGGCGAGATGGTCCAGCGCCGCAAGCCGGGCGAGGCGGTCGACCTCACTATTCTCCGCGACCACGCCGAACAGGTGGTGACGCTCGAATTGTCGCGACGATATGCGCCTCGCTAAGTCTCGCGCAACCGCATGAGCCGGAAGGCCTGCCGAACCGGATACGATGGAACAATCAGCGGCACCATGTCATAGGTCGCGGCGACAGAAGTAGGCCATTCCGAGCGCTACAATCACGGCTTCAAATGCCAATGAGGATCCGACCGATAGCCAGGCACTGCGCTTCATGTGGGCCTTCTCGGCCGCTTGAGCGCGCTGGACGATCTCAGTTTGGCCTTCTCCCGTTGGCATGGGCATGACCTCCACTGGATTGGCCGATCCAGCCCACCGCCGGGCGAGATACGTAAAATCAGAGGTCTTTGGAACGACCCAGCTGGCAATCTGCACGGCCCGATACATCGAGCGATGCTGCTGCCATTCCGGATACATGACGAATGTATCTCCCAGTGACTGTACGCCGCTAAAGCCGATCCAACTAATAATGGTCAAGACGATGGCCAAGACGGTGCTTCGCGTCAGCACGCCCACGAGCGCGGTGACGCAATAAAGATAACTGAACAGAACCACGACCAGAGGGATGCACAGCAGGTATCCGGGCAGCCAGACCTTCCATTGAAGTCCCGCGACAAGGAACGTCAATCCAACGAACACGCCGGCTTGGACAAAAACAAAAAACAGCGCGCCGAGGTATTTTCCCAGGTAAACCTGCCATCGGGGCAATGGTTTGGAAACCAGCACCTCGACGCCGCCGCGCTCCAGCAGCGCCGGGAAGAATCCGGCTGAAGCAATAATCAGGAGAATGACCCCGTAAGCGCCGAGAATATTATCCATGATGCCGTCGACGACCACGGCTCCGACACGATCCGGCTCGAGACCTTGATCCGTGAAGAAAGCGGTCGTTCGGATGTCCCACAACCCGAAAAGCAGACTGACTCGGTCGGGATAGAATGTTACCGATGCCATCAACGCGGCAGTGAGGACAGAAATCAGCAGCATCAACCAGAAGATGCGCCGGTCGCGCGCTTCGCGGAAGGTGTCAACGATGAGTACCCAGAGTTGCATAAGCTAGTCCGTCTTGGCCGATTCGTCCTTCTTGGGCTCGCGGCGGTCGTGTACGACCTCCACGAGGAGGTCTTCCAGCGAAAAGCGATGCGGCTTGACCGAGTCGATCAGCACGCCTTCGCGCCGTAGCAGGTCAATGGTGCGATTCACTTTCTGAACATCTGCGCCCGGTATGCGCACGGTTTGCGCGTCCATCTTAGCGCCGATTTCTGAAATCTCACCCCCTGCTTTCCCAGCGTCGCCACGAAACGCGATCTGATACTCGACCGTGTGTTCCGTCAGTTGGGTGAGCGTACCCTGTCGTGCGACCAGACCATCCACGAGTATGGCCACGCGATCACAGACCATCTCCAGCTCGCTCAAGAGGTGCGAGTTCAGGAAAATCGTGGTGCCCTGGTTGCGGAGTTCGTGGAGCAATTCACGCACATCCCGCCGCCCGACGGGATCGAGGCCGTCCGTCGGTTCATCGAGCACCAGCATCTCCGGATCATTCATAAGCGCCTGCGCGATACCGAGGCGTTGGAGCATGCCCTTGGAGTACTTGTCCGTACGCATGTTCCTCCAGCGAGCGATATCCAGGCGCTCCAGCCAGCGAGTGGCATTCTCTCGGCGCCGAGCCTTGGGCACTTTCGCCAGCGCGGCGTAGTAATTCAGAACCTGCCCGCCGGCGAGATAGGACGGGAAGCGCGGGTTCTCGGGCATGTATCCCATCCGGGCGAGCTTACCCCGATGACCGAGTGGCCGGCCGAGAATCGTGCCTCCGGCGTGCGTCGGGCGGACGACGGACATCATGATCTTGACCAGCGTGGACTTGCCGGCGCCGTTCGGACCGAGCAGTCCGAAAATCTCCCCGCGGCCCACTTGGATGTTGACTCCGCGGAGCGCATGTACCGACCGGCCGTAGCGCTTGCGCACGTCGATCAGGTCGACCGCCCAGTTGGTCATCTCCGTCACGCCGACCATAGGTGTCCCCATTGTCGCATGATTTCGTCCGCCACCCCATGTACTTCGGCGTCCGGTGGCAGATCGATCAACTCCGCCTGACGGAAGCGATTGAACCACGTTCGCTGCGCTTTGGCAAAACGGCGGGTGTTGATCTTGATGAGTTCCACGGCGTCGGCGAGTTCCAGCACGCCTTGGAAGTGCTCAATGATCTCCGCATAACCCAGCGCCTGGCGTGCCGACCGGCTCAGGGGATTGGGCTCGGCCAGGAGCGATTCCACCTCCTGAACGAGCCCCGCCTCCATCATCCGCATGACCCGCATATTGGTCCTGTGGTTCTGGTCGGCAAGTTCCCTCCGAAGTCGCAGAAGTGTATAGTCATATCGACGTTGGTCGCGATCCCACTGTTGCTGAAGTTGCGTGATCGGGGTCCCGGTCAATTCGAAGACCTCCAACGCGCGGACCAGACGACGAAGGTCGTTGGGGTGAATGCGCTCTGCGGCTGCCGAATCGACCTCGACCAGCTTCCGGTGCAAGGCCTGCGGACCCTCCCGCCTGGCCATTTCGTGCAGCCGACGGCGCACCTCGACATTCGCTCCCGGGCCCTCAAAAAGTCCCTCGGTCAGCGCTTTGAGGTATAACGGCGTACCTCCCACGACGAGAACCGGGCGGCGGCGGTTTTGGATTGCATTTATGGCTTGGTTTGCCCGGTCGACAAATTGCGCCACCGAGAAATCCTGTGAGGGCTCGACCACGTCGATCAGATGATGAGGGACCTCCCGGCGCTGTTCCGGCGTGGGTTTGGCGGTTCCGACGTCCATGCGGCGGTAGATCTTCATCGAATCAAGCGAGATGATCTCGCCACCGGTCCGCCGGGCGATTTCTCTCCCGAGCGTGCCCTTGCCGCTTCCCGTACAACCGACGATAAAGAAGAGATGCGGCTTCTCGCTCATGGTTTCCTTCGGAGGGCGGGCCATCGTTTCCATCCGGAGAAATAAGAATGTACGTTCTCGGGTCGCCGCCGCCAATCGCATCTGGGTCCAACGGAGCACTGCGGGTTGCGTGAGAAAACTGCCATTGACGCCGCCGAAATCGCCAAGCGGGTAGCCGGCGAGCTTGTTGGCGAAGGCAGCGTCCGGGTGGACGGCATTGCCACACCGGAGGTCGCCGGACCGACGTCGCTGTGCTGGGTGGGAGGGCCGGAGTACCTGGATGGGGCGATCGCCTCCTCCGCGGGTGTATTGTTGCTGCCCGGAACAATTCCAGCTCCCCAGGGGCGAACGGTCATTCGGGTGAAAGATCCCGATCTCGCACTTTGTGAGGTTCTTCGGCTCCTGGCGCCACGTGTCGAGCGAGTTCCCGTCGGAGTTCACTCGACGGCCGTCGTGGCGGCCGATGCGGAGGTTGCAGGGGCAGCCATCGGTCCACGCGTCTTCATTGGCCCGGGTGCCCACGTGGGCCCCGGAACCCAGCTTCACGCCGGAGTCCATATTGGAGCAGAATCGATTGTCGGGCGGAATGCCGTCTTATGGCCGAACGTCGTCGTGCGGGAACGCGTGACAATCGGAGATTGCGTGATCATTCATCCCAATGTGACGATCGGGGCGGATGGTTTCGGGTATCTTTTTCGCGACGGCCGACACGTCAAGATTCCGCATATCGGCACGGTGATCATCGAGGACGACGTGGAAATTGGGGCCAACTCGACGATTGATCGCGCCAAGAGCGGCGTCACGCGGATCGGCGCGGGCACCAAGATCGATAATCTTGTACAGATCGGCCACAACGTGACCGTCGGACGAAACTGCATCATTATCGCGCAATGCGGGTTGGGGGGCTCGGTAGTGCTCGAGGATGGTGTCGTGATGTCCGGCCAAGTCGGCGTCGTCGATCACGTCCGAATCGGGGCCGGCGCGCAGATCGGCGCGAAATCGACAGTTTGGGGCGACGTTCCGCCCGGCGCGATCTATAGCGGGACGCCGGCGCGGCCCAACCAGCGGTATCTCCGTGCCCAGGCGTCGATGGGGAAAGTGCCTGAACTGCTCAAGGAACTCCGCGATCTGCGCAGGCGCGTCGAGGAGCTCGAGGGGCGCATCGGACTGGGGCGCTAAGTCGTACTGAATCCGGAATGGGTCAGGCAGGCCCTTCTTCGACGCAAATGACCCGGGAGACTTCGGGAATTTCATCACGGAGGTTGCGCTCGATTCCCAACGCAAGGGTAAGGCTGCTGGAAGGACATCCAACACAGGCGCCGCGGAGGCGGACACTGACAACGCCCTTGTCGTCGACATCGACAAACTCGACGTCCCCGCCGTCGTTGTGAATCATGGGGCGGAGACGATCCAGCACAGCCTGGATGCGGACGCGGAGATTACGTGATGACTTGGATTCGCCCGATCTTGCATTCGACTGCGCATTCATGGGCATCATTACCGCCGACCATGTGCGCTCTAGTCCCGGTTCCGGTGACCAAAGCCGGCTGAATCCGACCGAGCGGTGATTCCGATGATGTACTTTAGGAGCTTGTTGGCGAACCGACAACGGGTCAACGGGGTATAAGAGCCATCGGGGCCCCCTTTGTACGGTACTCCCGGCGTGGACGAAGTCATTCAGGGGATTATGCTGAGGGAAATGCCGACGTACCGTACCGCGTCCGATAGTGGGTTCCGCCACTTGCGATTGTGCTTCCCGCGTTCGCTGGGAACCCTATTTCTGCTCATTTTCGCAGCCGTGCTTCCCGTCCAGGCGCAATCCCCCCCGGCACGGGATGCGGCTCAGCCCATCGAGATCGCCGGGGAATCCCCGGACAAAGACGCACTTCACCTTCAGCAACTGGCCAACTGCCGCGCGGGTATCACCGACCCACAAGCTCGCCCCGAGGAGCGTCGCCGGTGGGTCGATACGCTCTTCGGTTTTGACACTCCGGAGTCCACGGCGCTGATCGCGGAGCTTCTCCAGTTGAGGAACGATCCGGCGCCGGTCATTGCGGTTTGTGAGGCCATTGCGAGTCGGACACGCGTCGCCGCAGGGCAGCTTCATGATTCGCTGGTTGATCCGCTGCTCGGATTGCTCAAGTCTGAGAATCCGTCCCTTCGGTCCGCCGCTTCGCAGGCGCTTGCCGATTTCCCGTCACCGTCCGTGGTGGAGAAGCTGGGCGAAATCGCTTCCGATCCGGAGGCACTCCCGGCGGCCCGACTTGCCGCCGTCGACGCGCTCAGTGCCCGCGTGGATGATCGCGTCGTTGTGGGAATTCTGATGTCGCTTCTCGATCAGGGCTCAACGGAGATGGTCGATCGCGTTCTGGCTGCGCTGGAGCCCACGACGCGTGAATCCTTCGGCAAGGACCTTGACCGCTGGCGTGAATGGTGGCGGGAAAAATCGCGAATGAGCGATGAGGACTGGCTGGAAGACCAGACCCTGGTCTACCGTGATCGCCTTCGCCGGACAAAACGGGAGCTCCAGACCGTCCGCCAGGAGACACAGCGCCAGCTTGAGGCTGCCAATGCACGCCTGCGGGAATTTCAACGGGACCTTTTTCGATCGATCTCGCCCGATCAGCGAGAAGCGCGCCTGATCGCCTGGCTTGAAGACCCCTTGGAAGAAGTGAGGAGGACGGCCTTATCGACGATTCGCTCACAGATCGCCGACGAGGGCCGGAGGCCTCAGGGGGAGCTCCTGGCGGCCCTGCTTCGCCTTCTGCAAAGTGATTCTCCGGCCATTCGCCGCGAAGTCCTCCAGATTGTCCAAACACTTAAGGATCCCGGCGTAGAGGAAGCGGTTCTTGCTTTGCTGACAAGGGAGCGTGATCCGTCCGTTCGGCAGGCCGTCTTTAAGGCGGTCGGGCAATTGGAGTCCCGAGGGGCGGTAGACGAAATTCTGCGGGAAATCGAAGGCCAGAATAGTCCGGTGGAGAATGTGCGGGAAGCGGCGCTGGCGCTAGGGCAGATTGCTCCGCGCATCCAGGAGACCCAAGTACGGGAGCGGGTGGCCAATGTCCTCAGGGAACGCTACGCGGCTTTGCCCCCTGATGATCGGACGCTCAGGCCCGCGTTGCTCTCGGCGATGGCGGGGTTGGGACACCCGTCCTTTACCGAGATATTCCGAGAGGCGATTGAACTTTCCGATCCGGGGGTTCTGCGCAGTGCCGCCCGCGGACTGGCGGCGGCGAATGATGCGACAAAACTACCTCGACTACGAATGCTTACCAACGATCCGGACCAACTCGTTCGGCGAGCCGCGCTGGAGGCCGTGGGTATACTGGGGCGGGAGGATGCCGATCTGGAGGCCGTGCTGGCCCGGTTGAGCATCGCCGCCGAGCCGAGTGAACTAATTCGGGACACGGCCTGGACGGCATTCCGCGAGTTGATGGGGCGTCGGCCGCCCGCAGCTCAAGTACAGGCCTCTCGGCAACTTCGCGACATGCCCGAATTGGAAATTCAGTACCTGGAATTTCTGGATACCGAGTTGAGCTCGTCCGGCAACGATCTTCGTTTACGCGAAGAGGTACTGGACCGCCTGTCCGAAGTGCTGATCGCACAACATAACTTCGATGAGGCGGCAGGGGCCCTTTCTCGACTTACTGACCTTGTGAGGCAGCGGGGAGGGGACGCCTTTCCCGCAGCACTCCGTTGGCTCGACGCAGCGATGCGCGGGGCGGCTCGGCCGAATCTCACCTCGATTGCCGGGCAGACGGCGGACTTGGCCAAGTCGACTGAAGAGCAAACGCGATTAGTTGACACCGTGCGGCAGCGCTTTTCGGTTGTGGATCCGCAGCAGGCCGATTCAACTCGTGCGATGCTGGCAGCACTGCGGAAAGCGGTCGCGGATGAGTCGCTTCCTGGGTGGGGGCAGATGCTCGACGAGGTGGAGGCGAGCCTTCCCGAGCAGGGGGACTCTCCGCAGTCTCCCGGTCCTTAGACCGCCGGGCTGTTCAGCAGGCTTCCACAAGCAGATGTCCCGCATCCACAAGGATTCGTTCCCGCTCGGCCAGGGCGAGGTCGGCGTCGACCATCATGTGACAGAGTTCCGTCATGTCGATCGTCGGTTGCCACGCAAGGGCGCGCCACGCCTTGGACGCGTCTCCCTGGAGAAAATCGACTTCCGTGGGGCGCAGGTAGCGCGGATCGAACCGAACATGCTCTCGCCAATCCAAATCGAGATATTGGAATGCGGTTTCGAGGAATTCGCGGACGCTGTGGCTTCTGCCGGTTGCGATGACGTAGTCGTCAGGTTCGACCTGCTGGAGCATGAGCCACATCGCGAGAACGTAATCCCCGGCGAAGCCCCAGTCGCGCTGGGCATCGAGGTTTCCAAGGTGCAGTGTCCGTTGAAGCCCCAGCTTGATCCGCGTTGCGGCACGGGTGATCTTCCGAGTCACAAACGTCTCGCCCCGCCGCGGAGATTCGTGGTTGAAAAGGATGCCGTTACAGGCGAACAGCCCGTAGGCCTCGCGATAATTCACCGTTTGCCAGTAGGCATGGACCTTGGCGCAAGCGTAGGGGCTTCGTGGATAAAAGGGCGTAAGTTCGTTCTGGGGCACCTCGGCCACTTTGCCGTACATCTCGCTACTTGAAGCCTGGTAAAGCCGAACCTCGTTTCCGGATGCGTCTCGATAATCGCGGATCGCTTCGAGCAGGTTTAAAGTGCCGATGGCGACGACCTCGGCCGTATACGTCGGTTGATCAAAGCTCGTCCGGACATGGGACTGGGCGGCCAAGTTGTACACTTCGTCCGGCCCAACTTCCGTCAGGATCCGCCTCAGGCCCATGGGGTCGAGTAGGTCGCCGTAATGAAGACGCAATCGCAGGTCCGGCTCGTGGACATCCTGGTAGAGATGATCGATGCGTTGGGTGGTGAATACACTTGCCCGCCGAATGACTCCGTGGACTTCGTAGCCTTTGCCGAGCAGGAGTTCGGTCAAGTACGATCCGTCTTGTCCGGTGACTCCAGTAATCAGAGCGGTTTTCTTACCCACGGTTCGGCTCCCGGGATTGGCGACGGCGATGCCGGTCGGGCACCATGCTTTGTGGTCAGGTCCGCACGGGTTGCGGAATCGCCGATCGCCTCAGATCATTATCGGCCTTTGGCGGCTGCGCGCTTACTTGGCGTCTCCAGGGTCGATCACGCATGGTCGGCTGAACCAGTCGTGGACGGGCCGGTCCGTCCGGTTCCGCCAGCGATCTGCAGAGGCCGCTGACAGGGCTGCCGCCATATTGGCCACGACAACGGCATCAAAGGAGCCACGAACAGCTTCGAAGGGGGGGAGGATGGCGATCCCCCGGTAGATCCGGCCGGGCCGGCAGAAGCGGTCGTCGGCAATCGCGATCGGATCGATTCCTGCGAGCCGGGCGCCACGAACGAAGGGGAAGACGTTCTTTCCGAGGTCCGCCAGAAGGATCCGACGGACGCCGGAATCCGCCAAAGCGACCATCCGACGGTGAACGTCATCCCATCGAAAGAATGCCTCAAATGTTCGTGGTCCAAGCGGGCGGGGGTTGATCCCCGAATGCCGCGTAAGCATGCGTAGCGCATCACGCTGCCCTCGCCGACATGCGTCAAGGAGTCCCTCACGGAGCGCGAGCCAGCGATATCTCTGGACCCAGTCTCGGCGATAGACCTCGCGCGCATGACCGGGAATGTGGCGGTCGATTACCAGTAGATTGTTCCGTGTGTCGAAATAGGCCGTCCGCCCTGACCTACGCCCACGAGGCGTCTTCAAGTGGTCGACAAGAAGATCGGCGAAGACACCGACTTTCCAGCCCGCCTCCGCGATGCGGAAGCAAACGTCAAATTCCTCGGCCTGCATGAAGAGGAAACGATCGAGCCCTCCGACGGCACGGAGGGCATCCGTTCGAAATCCAACCCCGCAGCCGACAAACACGCCGGGAAGGGCACTTGATTCCCGCCGCCCGTCGGGAAGCTCGACGGTGAATCCGGCACATGCGAGTCCCGGATCATTATTGAATCGGTCGAGCATGCGCGGGATGGAACCCGGCCGAGGTACCGAGTCATCGTCCAGGAACAGCACGTACCGACCACGTGCCCGGGACACGCCGAATGCTTTCGCGCAGCTACCGAGATTCCGGCGGAGTCCAATCAGCCGGTCTGCCCGCATGCGTACGGCTCCGCGCGTCCCGTCACGCGAGTCGTTGTCAACGACAATGACTTCGTATTGAGAGCGTGGCAAATCGAGCGTTTCGAGCGCATGCAGCGTATCACGCACCACCGGCAGGCGCCCTCGCGTCGCAAGCACGATACTCAGGTCGACCCCGGTGGAAGAACGCTGCCGCGCGGTGCCCGAGCCCGACCGGTCCGACCTCACATCGACGAGTGTGCGCGTCCCAGGACAGTCGGCTGTTGGTGGATGATGTGCGATTTCGACGCCCATAGCGATTCGATTTTCCTGGAATCAGTATCGACCAATTCAGCCTTGCAGCGTTTGTTCGATCGACAAAGAAGGGATCCCTATCGAGATTGAGCGCGGCGGGAAGGGCTCGGACCGGGGGGTATGCGCGTGGTTTGACGCCTCCCAGGGGTCGGAATAGCATCGCCAAGTCGGCTGGCCACTCGCGCGCTGGCAGAACGGCTCCGGAACAGAATCACATGCCTCGGCGTATCGGGCTTTACGGCGGAAGTTTTGACCCTATCCATATCGGGCATCTGATCGTCGCGCGGGCCGTGGCGGAGCAAATGTCGTTGGACCGCGTTCTGATGCTGCCGGCTGCTCAGCCCCCGCACAAATCCCCGGACCAGCTGGCGCCCGCCGAACATCGTGCGGAGATGGTCCGGCTGGCGGTTGCGGATGAACCGCTGTTTGCCATGGATCGTTGGGATTTGGATCGGCCTGGACCGGCGTACACCTTGGACACCGTGCGCCACTTTCGGGAGATGCTCGGTCCGCAAACGGAGTTTTTCTGGATCATCGGGAGCGATTCCCTTCGAGAGTTGCCGACCTGGTATCGCGTGGCAGAGTTGGTCGAATCCTGCAGAATCGTCACCGCGGCGCGGCGCGAATCGGGTCCCTTCGACTGGGATGCGTTCCGCCCCTTGTTAAAGGATGCGCAGATTCGCCGGCTGGAAGAGTCCGTACTGGCTACCCCGACAATCGACGTCTCCGCCACGGAAATTCGTGCACGCGTCCGCGCCGAACGGTCCATCCGCTTCCTGGTGCCGGAGGTGGTCGGCGACCACATCCACCGGACGGGACTCTACAGGGCCAAGCCCTAGTCGCGTTCGTTTCCGTGGGTAGCGGCCCGAAAAAATGCCTGCCTCCAGCGGCTATTGGCCTCAGCAGCCCGCTTAGCCTACTTCTTCGGCTCTGCAGAATGGCCGTCCGAGGAATCCATTTCAGATCCCTTCTTGTTCGAACCCGCTGAATCCGACTCCGCGTCTTTCTCGTCGGCCTTTTTTTCCGCGGCACTTGTCGCCGCCGGCGCCGCAACCTGGGTCAGGTCCTGTACGGTAACGCCTTCCGGGGTCTTGAACGAAAACCGCGCGGGATCGATCTTCACATTCGTTTGAATGTCGGTCATCTCCATCGTGTTGTACGGCGTATCGTCCAGATCGTACGTCACCTGCTTGAGAATGAGCCCATTTTCCTTGCTGAACCAGGTGATCTTGCGCTTGATGCGAAACCTTCCGGGGTCGTGTGGAGTCGCAACAATAACATACGCCTCCTGCCCATTGACCTTGTCGTCGGGAAGTAGATCCAGTTTCTTGTCGGTGCGAAGTTCGTTAAAGAAACGGTCGTTCGGAAACAGAGGAGCTTCAGCGTCAATCCGGTTCTTGGCGGCGCTCTTGATTGGGAACCGTTCGCGGGTTCCGTCGACATAATAATAGATATTCTTGCCGTCGCAGACGGTAAGCGTGTCGCGGTCCATAAAGCGCATGGCTCGCTCGGGAGGCATGTACCTGCCGGTAATGGTGCCTTCCATGCGGTACAGAATATCGTCGCCGACGCGAGACAACTCCATGGTGGCGTCGAGCTTCGATTCGTGGAGGTACTCGTTGTCGATCTTCGTCTCAGTCGTCATCTTGGCCCGAAAGGACTTGATCTCGCTGGCCTTCTTCTTAATTTCGTCCTCGACATCGACGATGCGCTGGGCCATGGCGCAGCTGCAGAGTGATGTAAACGCGACCAGGGAAAGCAGGCTGATGTGAATCCGCGTATTCATGACTCAGACTCCTTTGCAATAGGATCGACGGATGAGGTTGCAGTTGAGCTCATCGTGGAGGCCGTCCTCCGTCGCCTCAGCCGGCAGCCAGTTTGCGCAACAGAACGCTCAAGAACTGCCAGCTCTTTTCCACAGAGGGTATGAACACGCACTCCTCGGGTGTGTGCGCTCCCGTGATACGCGGGCCAATCGAAATCATGTCCATCTCGCCCACGCGCTTGCCGATGATGCCGCATTCCAGCCCGGCGTGAATTGCGGCGACCTCCGGATCGTTGTCGAATAGCTCTTTGTAGACATTCCGGGCAATCTCCAGCGTCGGCGATTGCGGATTTGGCGCCCACCCCGGATAGTCATTCGCCCTTTCCACGGACGCACCGGATAGCCGCGCCACGGCCTCAATCTGCGCTAGAACTTCCGCAATTCGCGAATCACTGGAGCTTCGCGACAACGTTCCGACCTCAACACGCAGGCTGGAGCCGTTCTTCGATGAGGCGATCGTCGAGATGTTGTTCGAGCTCTCCACGAGACCTGGGACACGGGGGTGCATTCCCAAAACGCCGTGCGGAAGACTCAACAGGGCATCAAGGAGCCGTTGGGTATCCGAAGCGGACATGGCGGACGCGGCGTCCCCATCGGCCGCCTTACGCACCTCGATCTTAGCCGACGGCTCGAATGACTCCGCCGCCGATTCCGCCCGCACCTCCTCGGCGGTTCGCGCCAACCGGTCGAACAGACTCTTGGGCCCACAGACGGTCGCGGCCGCGTCCCGTGGGATGGCGTTTCGTTTGCTGCCACCGGAGACTCGGACGATCCGCAAGTTCTCTTCGCCGCACCGCGAAAGGATGCGAGCCAGGAGCTTGATCGCGCTGGAGCGCCCCTCGTGAATGTCGCAGCCGCTGTGGCCGCCGCGCAGGCCGGAAATTACGACCTCGGCTGATTCGTATCCGGGCTCGACCGGCGCGGTGTCGAATCGCCATGTCAGATTGGTATCACAACCACCCGCGCAGCCGATGTAGATCCGATCGTCTTCCTCCGAGTCGAGGTTGAGCATACGCCGGCCTCGGAATGACTGCGGCGTCAGCGCCTTGGCTCCCGTCATGCCGGCCTCTTCGTCGATGGTGAAGAGCAATTCGAGGGGGCCGTGAACCACGTCCTTGTCCGTCGCGGCCGCGAACGCCAAGGCGACACCGATACCGTTGTCGGCGCCCAAGGTTGTTCCGCGGGCCCGCAGAATCGCCTCACCCGAGGCCGGGTCGCGATCGACAAAAGCGTGAATGCCCTCCTGATCGAAGTCGTGCGTGGAGTCGCCGGTTTTTTCGCAGACCATGTCCAAGTGGGCCTGAAGGACCGTGAGCGGGGCCTTTTCGTGCCCCTTTGTGGCCGGTACGTCGACCACAATGTTTCCGACACCGTCCTCCTTGGCTTTCAGGCCTTTTTCCTTGGCAAGCCCCAGGATATGGGCGCGAATCTTCTCTTCGTGCTTGGAGGGTCGCGGAACGCGCAGAATTCCCGCGAATACGTCCCAAACCGGGCGCGGCTCGAGGCTTTCGATTTTGGTCCCCTCGGCTTTTTGAATCATGATGAGATCTCCGACTCCCGGCCCGATGACCACGGCTATTCTGCAGGAATCGACGTGGTCGATCCAAGTCCAACTTCACGCGAATTACAGTTCCGAAACAAAGCAAGGGGCGTCCGGCGCTTTGGACGCCCCTGTGCTCGGCGATCACGAATATTGAGCCAGCGGCTCGACCATCACATGTGGATTTCCGGCGCGCCCTCTTCCGGTTTGGCCCGGCGAGCGTCCCAGAAGATAAACAGGCAGAGCAGGCCAAAGGCCAGTAGGCCGAACCAGTTGAACATCCGCCCGAGTTCCGCGGCCTTTGCCTCAGGATTCGCGGTATCGCGAACCATCGCGCTGAAAATATCGAGGGACTTGATGAAATCTTCAGTGAAAGACCAGCTTCCCAGCCCGTTCAACAAGACGCCGATGATCGCCGCGCCAGCAATGAATCCGGAAGCGATGATAATGCCCTTGTTGCGGCGAGCAGTCATCGTCGCCTGATCGGCCTTACCCTTGGTCACGGCTGCAGCCACGAGTGCTCCGACAAGAATCGGGAGGTTGAGGCCCATGGGTAGGTACATGCCGAGTCCGAAGGCCAGCGGAGACACCTTGACCAGTTCGAGCGCCAAAGCAACGACTACGCCAACGCAGTAGGGCAGCCAAGGCACCTGCCCGGTCCCCAAGAAACTGTCCAAAGCGCTCTTCATCAAGTTAGCCTGCGGGGCCTGAAGCGCCTGGGTGCTCACCTCCGGATCATAGCCGGGGCTCTTGGCCAGCATCATGATTGTCAGCGAGACCACCGCCGATGCCAGCACGCATGCGATGATGCAACTCCATTGGATTCGCTTGGGACTTGCTCCCGCCCAATAGCCGAGTTTGAATTCGCTAACCAATGTTCCGGCCACGGACAGGGCGGACGCCACGACGCCTCCGACGAGCAACACGGCGAGCTGCGAGTTCGGGCCACGTCCGAGCCCCGCCGCGCTGAGCACGACGGCCGTGACAATGATCGTCGTGACGGTCATACCCGAGATGGGCGTGACGGAGATCGTCGCGATGGCCCATGCCGAGACCGTGATGAAGATAAATGCAACACCTAACGCGAGCAGCACCGAGATGATGGTCAGGAAGTTTGCGCTCTCCATCGTGTTAAACACGAGGAATCGGAAATACGCCGCCATCACGACCGTCGTGATCAGTCCGACGAAGGCGAGCGCCGGATAGCTTATGTCTTCATCGGTACGATCGATCGTCAACGGGCCGGCTGACTTGCGGAACAGGCTGCCGAGCGCCTCCCGGAGTGCTGTTACGATGACCTTCCCCATCTTGAGAATTGACAGCAAACCGGCTGTGAAAATACATCCGATGCCGATGTTCTTGGGGACGTTCGAGAAGATGGTCTGTGCGTCGGTGTTGGAGATCGCCGGATTGATCGATTGAAGCGCTTCCAGGCTCAGGGGTGCAAGCAAAGGCGTGATGACCAGGAAGCTGAGGAATGAACCGGCCATTATGATGGACGCGTAACGCACGCCGATGATGAATCCCAGGCCGAGGAATTCGGCCCCTGTACCCATCTCCACGACGGCTTTGATCCGCTCCGTAATGTCCGTCCAGAACTTGCCCGTGAATGCCAGGGCCTCAGTCGACTTGTCTACAAACGCGGAGGCGGCCGTCGCAGCGGCGGCGGTGGCCCCTTCCGCGGCTTTGCCGACCTTCTCCGTCCAGCCGATCTCCAGCTTGCCGGTGGTGAAGTCGGCCGGCCAGAGTCGCAACGCTGCCGTCATAAACGTATAGATCGATGCGACGACAAACGAATAAACGAGAATGAGCGCGTTGGATCCGCCGCTTTGGCCCGTGACGAGAATCTCATTCGTCGCCGTGGCCTCGGGGAAGGGCAGCTTTCCGTGCATCTCCTTCACGAAATAGCGGCGGAACGGGACCAGAAAAAGCACACCGAAAATCGCGCCCAGAAACGGCACGAGAAAGATGTGCATGAAGATCATGGTTCCGGAGAGGTTGAGTTCCTTGTTCAAGCCGAGCAGGTAAATCGCCGGCATGGTGAAGACCGTGCCGCCCGCGACCATACCGCTGGTCGTGCTGATGGCCAGAATGTTGATGTTCTCGATGATCGTGCTGCGGCGCAGGCCGATCTTCAGAAGGAAGCCCGACAGGCCCACCGCCAGAATCGAAATCGGAATCGCCGTTTCGATGCCCTGCCCGACCTTCAGCGCCAGGTAGGTCGCGGCCATGGCGAAGAGCACGTTCATGGCCAGCCCGAACAGGATTGACCGGGGCGTGATCTCCGGGACGGTCACGCCCGGCGGCACCATCGGCACATACGACTCGCCGGGCTTGAGCTCTCGATAGGCGTTCTCCGGAAGCGATGTCTGGATACGGGGGTCCAGTTCGGCCATGCGTCGTTCCTCCAGGCGTGAATCAGGTCGCGATACTCTCAACCCGGTGCCGCGCTCGCCCGGGCGTCTCGGTGCCGGGCAGACTAGCATTGACGGGCTTCGGAGGGAAGAAGGGCGGCCAGGCGGACGGCGTGGGTGCGGGTCGCCAAGGTGGTCCGGCGCCGCGGCACCCAAGATTTCAAGCCATGCCAACCGCCTGCAAGAGAGCGGCTACGACCTCTTCTTGAAGTCCTTTCCAACCCATCCCCGGGCAAGCAGCAGCGCCACCGGGGACATCATGGCAATGCAGGCAAAGATCAGCCACATTGTCGACGTATCTCGGGCACCCTCCGCAGGGCAGTACCGCTCAAGCATCCAACCAGAGTACAGCGCCGGTACAAGCAGCTTGGTCAGGAACCAAGGAAACTGAGCCACGCCGATATAGATTCCCGTTCGGCCCGGCGGGGCGATTTCCGCTGCGTACTGGAGGAAGCGAGGTTGCCACATGGCCTCCCCGACGGTCATCGTTATGAGGTACGTGAAGAGAATCCAGGGATTGGGTCCGATCGTCAGCAGAAACGCTGGCGCGCCCATGACCAGCGTGCCCCATATCATCATGTTGTAGACTTTCGCCTTCTGCGTGAGTGCCGTGATAATCGGGACAAAGATGAAGATCATCAGCGGGTTGGCGTTAACGGGTATCTCCCACCAATCGCCCACCCAACCGGCGTACGCCCGGGAAATGTACTGCGGCAGGATTAGCCAGTTGTACGTGAACAACGTCTGCACGGGAATTAACGCAAAGATGAAGAATGCGAACTTGGCATCGGCCAGCGGGTGCCGAGCCAGGAATCGTCGCGTCGGCGGAACCAGGTTCACAGCAATCCAGATGGCCGCGAAGATTCCGGCAACAATGTGTTCTGAAGGAGCGGAAAGGCGCCAATAAACTGCGCCAATCGCGGCAAAGAACATGAGCCACATGTGGGCCGGGACGTGCTCGCGATGCAGGAGCTCGACGGCAGCCTCCGAAGAAGCGACTTCAGGAGCCGAATCGCTCACTTCCGACACAGGGGCGGCCGCCTTTATCGCGGACGATTCCGCCTTTGCATTCTCCACGGCCTCCCTTACGGTCCGGCGCGTCAGGATCGCGGCGGTGACGATGAGTGAGACGACCGTAATACCGGTGTAGATCCAGTATGTTCCGGGGATGCCCCACCCGAGGAACTCGTCGTCTCGAATCAGAAAGGCGAATGTGGGAAGCCAGCCGCCGAGATTCATCACTGCGTAAAGCATGGCATAGGCCATGCTTGCGGTCTTGGGATTCGTAAATTGTCGAACGGCCGCGTAGGCCGCCGGTTGATACATGCCGTAGCCGACAACGACAAAGAGGATGCCGGAGAGGGTCACGAGCTGAAGGGCCGACCAAAGTCCCGCAGGCTGAAGGCCCATTACGGTGGGCGCTGCCGCCATTAACGCTCGTCCGACGATCATCAGACCATACGCAGTGAGTAAAGCAAATCTGACCCCGAATTTGTCGGGTATGCCGCCGAGGAGAAACATCGCGATGGTAATCCCGGCCGAGAGCACCAGCACGTTGTCGTGGGAGTAGATATCGGCGTGTTCCATCCCGGCGAAGATGAAATCAGAGAAGTGAATCGCGAGGGCATTGAGCACTCCCCAATAGGCAATGCCCTCCAGGAAGTAGCCCAGGTTCACGCCCCAAAGCGCGCGCGGGGCATGAACGAGGTCGACGAATGGCTGCTTGATTTCGCGAAACGCCTTGCCCAGACGGAGCCCCAGCGAGGCAGGAGTTTGCGCCGCATCCTGGTCAGTGCCCATACAACATTCCGTTTGGTGCGCCCGGACCGAGCCGACGCACGCTAACCCATCACGAGTGTCTTTCCAATGGATCGCGCCCCATTTCGCCTGCTAGCTACTTCTTCTGCTTCCCCCAAAGCTGAGCGAGTTCGATCAGCACCTTCACGGCCGATTCCATCTGCTCGAGGCACGCGAACTCCAGCGGGGAGTGGAAATTGTGCATGCCCACGGAGAGGTTGGGCGTCGGCAGGCCCATCTCGCTGAGGCGCGAGCCGTCCGTGCCGCCACGGATGGACTGGAACTTCGGCGTGAGCCCTGCGTTACGGATAGCCTGCTCCGCCAGCGGCACGGCGCGCGGTTCCTTCTCGAAGTACTCGATCATGTTGCGATATTGCTTCTTGATCGACACATCCACTTTCGCTCCGGGAAATTCCGCTTCAAGTGTCGCTGCGATATTCCTAAGAACCTTGGCCTGTTCCTTGAGCTCGGCTGTGACGAAGCTGCGCAGGAGGATCCGGATCTTGGTCTCCGGAACGCCACCCTCGATGACATAAGGGTGAAGGAAGCCGTCGCGCCCGCTGGTTCGCTCCGGGGCGAGTCGGTGCCACGGCATCCGCGTAATAAATTGACCCGCAAGCCGAATGGCGTTGATCATCACGTCCTTGGCGAAACCGGGGTGGATGTTCCGTCCGGTGATTGTCACGGTCGCCAGATCGGCCGAGAACGTCTCGTTTTCCAGTCCCGCCTCACTTTCGCCGTCCAGTGTGTAGGCACAGATGGCGCCGATCTTCTTGAGGTCGAGCTTCGCGGTACCCCGGCCGACTTCCTCATCGCAGGTGAAGACGATGCGGATGGGGCCGTGCTTGAGATCGCGGTTCTGCATCAGATGGTCGACTGCGGTCATGATGGCCGCCACGCCGCTCTTGTCGTCCGCGCCGAGTAGCGTGTTGCCGTCCGTGGTAATCAGCGTCTTGCCCTTGAGCTCGGCCAATTCCGGGTTCTCCTCGACGCGAATCACCCGCGACTTGTTTCCAGGCAGGACGATATCTTTGCCGTTGTAGTTGCGCATGACCTGTGGCTTGACGTCCTTGGCCGTGAATTCCGGGGATGTATCCATGTGTGCCAGCCACGCAATGGTGGGGGCTGCTTTGACCGTCGCCGGCACCGTCGCCATGACGATGCCGAATTTATCCATCACTGCGTCGTCAAGCCCGAGCGCCTTGAGCTCTTCGACGAGCATCCGGGCGAGGTCGAATTGGCCGGGCGAACTCGGATAGTCCTCCGTTTCCTCTACGGCGGTGGTTTCGACCTTGACGTAGCGCAGGAAGCGATCGAGCAGTTCCTTCATGCCGAAGTCTCCGAGTCTGGCGGGGTAGGCAGGCGGAACCAAAGCCGGCCGGGTCCATTTTGTCGCCCGGTCGAGACCGCGCCACGTACGCCGTCCGCGCCTGCTTCGGGCTTGTTGTAAGCCCCCGGCGAAGGGAACGCAACTTCTCACGGTTCACGACTGGAACAAGTCGGCCCGGTCGGCGAAACTGCTCGATCTGATTGGAGGGATCATCGAATCGGCCTGCCTACGAAAGGATCTGCGAGCCATGTCAGCTTCCATCCGAACCTTGCTGTCGATCTGCCTGATTGCCGTCCTGAGCCCGGCTGCATGGGGTCAGACCCATCTGATGCGTTACGCGGATGTCCATGACGACCTGATCGTGTTCACCTACGAGGACGACCTCTGGCTCGTCTCAACCGACGGGGGCGAAGCCCGTCGTATCACCAGTGACCCCGGCGCGGAAACGTGGGCCAAGTTCTCACCCGACGGGCGCTGGGTAGCCTTCAGCGCCGAATACGACGGCGACACGGATGTTTTCGTGATGAGCGTTGACGGCGGAATGCCCAAGCGCCTGACCTTCCACCCGGCCAACGACGGCGTACTTGGCTGGTTCCCCGACGGCAAGCACATTTTCTTCCGTTCGCGTCGGGAGTACCCATCGCGCGCCGAAATGATCTACAAGGTTTCCATTGACGGTGGAATGCCCGAAAAGCTCCCCGTGGACCGCGCCGGGCTGACGGCGCTCTCACCCGATGCGACGATGATCGTCTACAACCGCATCAGCCGGGAGAATCGCACGTGGAAGCGGCACCAGGGCGGCACCGCCCAGGACCTCTGGCTCGGTAGTCTGGCCAAGGGCGATTACCACAAGATCACCGACTGGGTCGGCACGGATAATTACCCGATGTGGGAAGGCGACGCGATCTATTTCACGTCGGATCGCGATTTTGGCACGTTGAACATCTTTCGCTACGACGTTTCGTCGGGAAGTGTCACGCGCCTCACGGACTACCGCGACTACGACGTGAAGTTCCCGTCTATTGGAACGGGCAAAATCGTCTACCAGTACGAGGAGAAGCTGCACCTGCTCGATCTTGCGACAGGCGAGTCTCGGGAGGTACAGGCCGTGATTCCCTCCGACCGCGTTCGCATGCGACCCGAACTGGTAGATGTCGAGCCGCGGACAGGTTCGTTCCGGCTCTCGCCGACCGGCAAGCGGCTCGTGCTGGATGTACGGGGCGAAGTGGTGAACGTGCCCGTGGAGGACGACGGGGGCACGTTCGTGAACGTTACCGACGCGCCCGGCTCCCGGGAGAAAGACGCAGTTTGGTCACCTGACGGGAAGTGGATCGCTTTCTTCTCAGACCGGACCGGCGAAGAGGAACTTTACCTTGCCGATCCGAACGGGCAGGAGGAACCGCGCCGGCTTACCACGGGCGGGATGGGCTTTCGCCGCCAACCGGAGTGGTCGCCGGACGGCAAGTGGCTCATGTTCTCCGACAAGTTCTTGAAGCTGAACCTGGTCAACGCGGAGACCGGTGCAATCACCGTTGTCGACCAGGGTGAATACGACGACGGCTGGAACCGCTGGGGCATCCAGGACTACGCCTGGTCGCCGGACAGCCGTTGGATCGCCTACTCGAAGCTTGAGCAGAGCCTCTACGAGTCGATCTTCATATACTCGCTGGACGACGCCTCCATTCATCGCGTCACCAGTGAAATGACCTCCGACTGGAGTCCGACCTGGGATCCGAAAGGTCGGTACCTCTACTTCCTCTCCATGCGTCACTTCGCGCCGATTATGGGATTCGTCGATCAGAACCACATCTTCCTCGATATGACCGTTCCGCACATCGTGCTGCTCAAGACCGATGAGGCTTCGCCGTTCGCGCCGAAGGTCGTTGAGGAAGAAGTGAAGGAGTCGAAAGAGACAAAAGGCGAGACCGCGGACGCCGCGTCCAAGGGCGAGGGTGACCGGCCCAAGGAGGACTCCGCCGGTGAGAAGAAGGTCGAATCAAAGAAATCAGACGGTGTCAAGGTCGATATCGACTTCGAGGGCATCGGCCGGCGGATCATCGCCGCCAAGGGGGTCGAACCCGGCAACTACTTCCGGCTCGAAGCCACGGACAAGGGCCTGCTCTTCCTGTCGCGCAGCAAGAATCAGTTTGAAAAGTATCAATATGTGGACGACGGGACTTCTGACAGGCTTAACTTAATGAGCTACAAGCTCGATGACGCCGAGACTTCGGAAGTGCTCGGCCGGATCAACAACTATCACCTCTCGCCGGACGGCAAGAAGCTCGTCTACCGGGCGGGCTCGACCTATGGTGTGGTCGATGTGCACGCCAAGGGCAAGGTGGGTGATGGCGAGGTCGATCTATCGCACGCCTTCATTACCGTTGATCGCCTCAAGGAGTTTCTCCAGATATTCGACGAAGCCTGGCGTGTGCAGCGTGACTGGTTCTATGACCCGAACATGCACGGCGTGGACTGGCAGGCGATGCGCGAAAAATACCGCAAGCTCGTTCCCGACTGCGGCAACCGCGGCGACCTGAACTATGTCATCGGGGAGATGATCAGCGAGCTCAACATCGGGCATACCTATGTCTTCGGCGGCGATATCGAGCGCGACGCCCGCCGCGTTCCCATCGGACTGCTCGGTGCCGACTTCGCCCGCGACGGGAGCGCGGACTATTACCGCATTACGCGTATCTACCCCGGCACACCGTGGGACGAGGACGAGCGCGGCCCGCTTGCCGAACCCGGATGCGGTGTTCGTGAAGGCGACTACCTTATTTCGATCGATGGAAAGGAGATCGGCGTCGGCGAGAACCTCCACGAGCGGCTTCTGAACAAGGCCGGAACCATCGTTACGATCAGCTATAACGATCGGCCCAGCGCCGAGGGCGCCAAGTCATGCCGCATTCGCACCACGCGCAGCGAAGGCTCGGTGCGTTATCGCGATTGGGTAGAACGCAACGGGGCGTTCGTCGACCAGGCCAGCAACGGTCAGATCGGCTACCTGCACATTCCCAATATGGGCGAACAGGGTCTGATCGAGTTCGCCAAGGCGTTTTACCCGCAGTACTACAAGAAGGGCCTGATTGTTGATGTTCGGGCCAACGGCGGAGGGTTCACCTCGCGAATGATCATCGACCGGCTGGAGCGCGAGCTTTCCTCCATCACCAAACCGCGCGAGGGCAAACCAATCCCGGACCCGGAGCGCGTCTTCAACGGCCACCTCGTCGTCCTGCTCAACGAGGACACGGGATCGGACGGCGAGCTCTTCTCCGAGACAGTCAAGACACACAAGCTCGCTCCGCTGATCGGCATGCGTACCTGGGGCGGCGCCGTGGGCATCGAGCTGCATCAGCCACTGGTGGACGGCGGGGGTACAACGCCTCCGCAGTTCGGGCCCTACAACCTCGCCGGGAAATGGATCATCGAAGGTCGCGGCGTCGAGCCGGACATCGAGGTACAGAATATGCCCGGCGACGTGCTCAAGGGCATCGATGCCCAGCTCCAGGCCGGAATTGATAATCTAAGGAAACGTATCGGCGACGATCCGCGCGATCTTCCGCCGCCGCCGCCGTATCCGGACAAGAGCAAGCCGAAGTCGTAGGCTCTTTGCGGACGGTCGGCGGGACCGATCAAACACTGACCATGTGTTGAGTCAGTCCCGTCGATCTATCCGCGTCGCTCGTCGTTGCGCCAGCTTGCCGGCCAGGCGCTGCATGTTGGCCACTGGGTCGGTTTCGTCGACGATCTCCTGCCCCAGCAGCGTTTCGAGGGCATCTTCGAGCGTTACGATGCCCTCGAATCCGCCGTGCTCATCGACCACGGCGGCAATGTGTTCGTTGCGGTCAAGAAGCTGGGCGAGCGCATCCGCCACGGAGCCAAGCTCGGGTACGAAAAGTATCGGCCGGCGGATGGCGCCCAGTGTCTCTTCTCCCCGTCCTTCCGCAGCCGCTTTGTAAAGGTCATAGCGAGCGACGTAACCGACGATCTTCTCGACGGTGCCGCGATACACCGGGATACGCGCAAATCGTATGGGAGGACTGGCTTCCGCGGCCGCGGCGATTGGCTGTTCAACAGGCAGGGCGAAGACCACGGTCCGCGGCGTGAGGATCTCCGATACGCGTACCGAGCCCAGTGCCATGAGATTCGAAATCACGTGGAATTCGCGATCGCCGAGCGCGCCTCCTTCCCGTCCCAGGCGAACCGTGGCGAACACCTCCATACGACTGATCTGCTCACGATGACGCTGGTAGCCGATCATGCGGTTCATCCATTCGAGCGCGACGATCATCGGCAGACAGATCACGATCATGGCCCGGATAATGTACGCGGTCATGCCCACCATCCGGCCGGCATGCACCGCCCCGAGCGTCTTGGGGATGATCTCGCTGAAGACCAGGATTGCGAAGGTCATGACGCCACTCGCCACCCCCACGGCAGCGTCGCCGAACATTACAGCGGCCTGAGCACCGACGCCGGCCGCGCCCACGGTGTGGGCGATGGTGTTGAGCGTCAGAATCGCTGCCAGCGGGCGGTCGATGTTCTCCTTCAGGCCCTTCATACTTCGTCCGGCGGGGGAACCCTCCGCCACCAGGGTCTCAACCTGACTGCGGGGCAGGCTGAGGAGGCTCGCTTCAAGAAGGGAACAAAGAAAGGACACGCCCAAGGCGAGCAGGGCGTAGAGAATGAGCAGGGTCATCGTGCGGCTCCAGATGCGGTCTTGCTGCCCGACATATGCCAGGGGATACGGCCGCAGTCTACGTTCCATACAGCCCCGCTCAAGCCTGGCGCGGTGTCCGGCAACTCGAATCCAAGAGCCGAGGTTCGGTGGGATTGCTGCGTTACCGGGCGAGGCTTCGGGAAAGTGTGGAAACAGTCAAAACGTGGAAGCTCGCTCCGTTGATCGGCACGCGCACGTGGGGCGGGGGTTGGGGATAATGAACGGCACCAGCCGCTGGTGGACGGCGGAGGGACTACCCCTCCGCAGTTCGGGCCCTACAACCTCGCCGGAAAATGGATCATCGAGGGTCGCGGCGTCGAGCCGGACATCGAAGTGCAGAATATGCCCGGCGACGTGCTCAAGGGTATCGATGCCCAGCTCCAGACGGGCATCGATAATCTGAAAAAGCGCATCGCGGACGATCCGCGCGAACTTCCGCCGCCCTATCCGGACAAGAGCAAGCCGAAGTCGCAGGCCGCGCGCAAGAAGAGCAAGGATCAAGCCCGATGGGCGTTGGAGTCGGCATTTCGCTGGCGACAGCGCCCACGGGTTTGTCCGCGTGTTTCGGTTACTCGCAACCACCTAACTCCACGAGCTTCTTGGCTGGAATATCTATCGCAAACCACGCTGTCCTGTCATTCTCGTTCGCGGGGGTCCCCCACGCGACGACGAAATGCACTTGGCACCTCTCGCCCGGATCCAAGGACGGGAGTGCAACGCGGATTCCATCGTGCAGAAACTGAATGACGTTGAGGCCTGTGGAGACCTGAATACCGTCAGAGCGAACCCGCGAACTCGGACTCAGTTCCCGCGCAAATCGGGCGGGCATCTCATAGCGCGCCTTAGCGCGATACGCAAGGCTATGGGTGTCCTCAGTGCCAAGTGCTATGCGGTGTCCCAGACAGTCCCATGTTTGTGCGTCAAGGTGCTCGCCGCAATCGACACCTCCCTTGGCGCTGAGCGGGAAGTCAATCCAACTGCAGTCAAACAACACCGAGTGCATGTTACGCAAGACATGGAAACGCCAAACCGCCACCTGACACCCTAGCACTTCACCGTCAGGCGTTTCAAATGGCAGGCCTACTCGGAGCAGTTCTAGGTGAGCCTCGTCGTCTTCCCACGCGAACAGATCCCCGCCATGCGTGATGCCATGTGAAGTATCTGGAGTGCGATACTTTGTGTCAACCGAGGCAAAGACCGCGCGCGGGAGAAACTGCCCTACAGGTGTGACAATGGTCTCGTTGTCGAGTCGCCTTCGACATTTCTCCTTGTGCGCGAACAAGCTCATTATGATGCTACACCGGGCGAAGATATTTCAGAGACACTGCGCCTACAGTCCGAGCCTCTCGTGCAGATACCTCAGCACGCCTTCCCTGGATATCCGCTCCTGACTCGCGTCGTCGCGGTTGCGGACCGTGACCGTGCCGTCCTCCTTGGTCTGGCCGTCGATGGTGAAGCAGAAGGGCGTGCCGGCCTCGTCCATGCGCGCGTAACGCTTGCCGATGGACTGCTTGGGGTCGTACTGGCAGGGCATGTGCCTGCGAATCTCGCGGTAGATCGGCTCGGCGATTTCCGGCAGCCCATCCTTGGCCACCAGCGGAAAGATGGCTGCCTTGATCGGCGCCAGCCGCGGATGGAACTTCATGAACTCCGGGCTGGCCCGCGACTCATCGAAGCTGTACGCCTCGCAGAGCACCGCCAGCGTGAAACGATCGGCACCGGCCGAAGGCTCCACGACGTGCGGTGTGAACTTCTCCTTGGTCTCGTCGTCCACGACCGCGAAGGCCTCTTTGTCTCCGCGCGAGAATTCTCCGTGCTGGTTCAAGTCGAATGATCCGCGATGCGCGACACCTTCTAGCTCCTGTGGCTCCTCGGAGAAGGGGAATAGGTACTCGATGTCCGTACAGGCCTTGCTGTAGTGGGCCAGCTCGTCCTTGTCCTGCTGCCGCGGCCGAAGCTTGTCGCTTTTGATGCCCAACGACTCATACCACTTGATCCGCGTGTCCCGCCAGAACTCGTACCACTCCATCGATTCGCTCGGCCGGCAGAAGAATTCGATCTCCATCTGCTCGAACTCCCGGGAGCGGAAGGTGTAATTGCGTGGGTTGATTTCGTTGCGGAAGGCCTTGCCCACCTGGGCGATGCCGAAGGGAATTTTCACCCGCGACGTGTCCATCACGTTCTTGAAGTTGGCGAAGATGCCCTGGGCCGTTTCGGGGCGGAGGTAGGCCTTGCTGGTGGCGTCTTGCAGCGCACCGACAAAGGTCTCGAACATAAGGTTGAAGGCGCGGGGTTCCGTGAGGCTGCACTTTTCGAAAGCACCTGCATTCATACTCGGCTTCAGCGGACAAGGCGTACTCTCGAGTTGGTCCGCGCGAAAGAGCCCTTTGCAGCCTTCAGTCTTGCAAGTGACCATCGGATCACGAAATCCCCCCACGTGCCCGCTGGCCTCCCACACCTTGGGGTTCATGATGATCGAGCAGTCCACGCCGACCATCTGGTACTCCCGGCCGTTGGGACCCGGCGGGGGGGTGTGGACCATGTCCTTCCACCAGGCGTCCTTGATGTTTCGCTTGAGCTCGACGCCGAGCGGGCCGTAGTCCCAAAAGCCGCCAATGCCGCCGTAGATCTCGCTGCTGCCGAAGATGAACCCTCGGCGGCGGCACAGGGCGACGATCTTCTCCATCGTATCCGTCGATTTCGACATCAAACTGCTCCCAAGCGGCCTCGCCCAAACGATTGGTCCTACGCCCGCAATACCGGCTGTAGCTTGCGTGCGAACAAGCCCAACACTCTGCCTATTGCCTATTGCCTATTGCCTTCCTCTTCTTCCCTTCGTGGCTCCGTGCCTTCGTCGCTTCGTGGCTTCTTCTAGAGAATCCCTGCACCGAATGCCTGCGTATCTTCACGGGCATCGTCCGTTTCCTCGACCTCGGCCGTGTCTTCGATTCTCACTTCATCGGCCGGCGGAGGAGGTGGCGTTTGAGATTCGCTCGATCGGCCTGCCGGCTTTGGCGTACGCTTCGGGCTCTGACCCCGCCCGCTCGTGCCCTTGGACGCCTGCTGGGACGGCTCCGATGCATCCCCGAGAATGCCCGCGCCGAATCCCTCGATCTCCGCTTCGGTCTCCACTCCGTGATCCGGCTCTGTCAGATCGATCGGCTCCGGTGCCGGTGGAGGTGGATTCGAGGATCGCCGACCGGTCGCCGGTGCAGCCTGTTCATCCCTGCGAGGCCGCCTCGACGGCGCTTCGCGGCGCTCTCCCCGATGACCTTCCTCGGAGCTCTGGCCGCGCCGATTACCGGTTCCTCGGCCGCGCTGGTCCTTACCGCCGCGCTCGCCGCGCGAACCGACGTCGCGCCCACGTGATTCTCCTGTGGGACGTCCGCCATGATCGCGCCGACCTTCGCCGCCGGCCGGCCGGCCGCGGAGTCCGGCGATCAGCTCATCATACTCCGTGGGCTGGCGATCACCCTTCGACCCGCCGCCGCCGGTTCCCGTGCTTCGCCGAGGCGCCGATCCACGCCCGCCGTTCCCCCGCGCCGGAGCTTTCGGCGTGGCACCCTCGAATTCCTCGTCGCTTTCGTCCGAGTACTCATAGCTGCCGTGAGCCTTGGCCGCGGCCATCTCATCCTCGTAGGCGTCGAGCACGCGCTCCTGCAGTTTCTCCCGAAATGCGGTCGTAATCGGATGGGCGATATCGCGGTACTGCCGCTGACGGCCTTCGTTGTCCACGTCGCCCTCGCCGGCGTTGACCTTGCGGGAAGGCATGGCCACAAAAAGCCCGTTCGCGCCGTCAACGATCTTCATGTCGCGAATGACGAATTCATCGTCGAAGGTCACGTTACAGAAGGCCCGTAGGCGGTCGGTCGGACGGCGAACAAGTCTGATCTGAACATCGGTGATTTCCATCAGTTCCTCCGGTCAAGAGTCCAAACGCATTCCCACGGGCGCCGGCACGACGTAAGTGCAGAGCGAAGGGTCTCTTTCCTGGACCCGCTTCGCGGCATGTTGGGCCGACGCCTCGTCGTCGAAAAGGTGATACAGCACGGATCCGGCTCCGCTGATCCGAAAGGTACCCATCTCCCAGTCCCTGAGGCAACACTGAACCGCGGCGACACGCGGAGCGACGCGCGCTACGGCTGGCTCGAGGTCGTTACGGCAGACGGCCATGAGTTCGCTGGAGGAGCGTACCCGCGCGATCGCGGCAGGATCGGGACGCTCTCGCCCTTTGTAGTGCTCAGGGCGAAGTGCTGCGTAGACGGCAGCCGTGGATACATTGCAGGCGACATGAACGAGCAGTACCCAACCTGACCACGCCATATTCACTGGTTCGACGCGTTCGCCCCTCCCTCGCACCCGCGCCGCCGGAAGGTGAAAGAACAGCGGAACGTCTGATCCGAGTTCCGCGCCGAGTTCGCCGAGCCTGGCGCAACTCCAGTTCATCTCCATCGCCCTGTTAAGCAGCGCAAGCGTACCGGCGGCGTTGCCGCTCCCACCACCAAGCCCGCCGCCGACTGGAATCCGCTTCTCGAGACGAAGCTGCCGACCGGCCGTCGGTGATTCAGGGCGGGTCGGGTCACTCCTGGCACTGCCGGGAATCACCCGTTCCACCAGCCGGACTGCTCGCACCACGAGATTGTCCTCGGTTGCCAGTTCAGCATGCTCGCAGGCGAATTGAAAGTCGCTGTCGGCTGTTTGGGAGAGGTGCAATTCATCGAAAAGCCCCACCCCGATGACCACGGAATCCAATTCGTGGTAACCGTCACTGCGCTTGCCCAGGACGTCAAGCGTGAGATTGATTTTTGCACAGGTGGCTGCGGATGCGGTTTTCGCGCCGCGTGCGCCTTCGACTCGGGCTTGAATCATGGTGTCAAATCAACGCAAGACGCGCGGCCGGCAAGGGCAGGTTGAGGAGCGATTGCCGGTAGGCCTTGTGAGCCCGGGCGTTCTGGTTTGGCCTTGTCCTCTTCAGCTACTCGTTGTGAAACGCCGTCCGAACCGGACCATCATTGCCTGAGACGCAACTCGATGCGAAACGCCGACGGCCCATTCCATGTTAATTCGGGAGGTTGGGGTGGTCAACCCGCCGGGTACTTGGCGGCTCGGCACTACGGAAGGCCCTGGCGAGGGACCGGTTCGGTGCCCCCCGGTGCGACATAGTGCTTGCCAGCCGTGAAAAGCCCGATTCGGTACCGAACTTCACGCCGAAACCCGGCGTCGTCGGCAGGTCCAAGTGTCATGGCCTTCTCCGCCACCCGGACTGCCATGTCAAATTTGCCAAGCTGCGCCCAGGCGGTCGCGAGACGGACCAGTGCAAAAGGATCTTGATCCCCCCTGGCGGCGCTGGCAATCTCAGCCAGCCGGACGGCTTCCGCACCGTTTCGAATGTTCTGATCCGGGTAGGTCGCCAGGAGGTCTGCAAGAGCGTCCATCAGTTCAAGAGAATCGGGATGATGCTGCAGCCCCTCCCTCCACACCTCGGCCGCCTGAGCTCCGCGCCCGGACGCTGCCAGAATCTGCCCCAACGCCAGCGCTGCCTGCTCTCGCGTGGGGTCGATCGAAAGAGCCCTGGCATACAGTTGAGCGGCGTCAACAGATCGTCCCTGTCGTTCCAGCACTCGACCCAGATGATCAAGGGCGACAACGTCCTTGGGATTGAGGCTCAGTGCGATTTCGTAATGTCGAATCGCTGGCTCGATCCCCTCCTGTCCAAAGCGGGCGTACGCATCGGCCAGGTTGGTATGCACAACGGGGCTCTCGGGAGAAACCGCCACGCCCCGGCTCCAGAGAGCAAGTGCGTTATCCCAGTAGGCCGTCTGCGCCATGCTGAGATGGCCCAATCCCACCAGGATCGCGACCATGATCAGGGATACAATGGCTCGTGTGCGACTCGACCCTTGCCATGAGCGGGTCCGCATGAATTGCAGGAGACCGCCTCCCGCCAAGAGTGCCAGCGGCATGGTGGCGAGGTAGCTGTATCGGTCGGCCACGAATTGCGGGCCGCTCTGGAAGAACCCCAGCACAGGGCCAATCAGCACAACGTAACAGAGAAATGCAATGCCAATGGCCGGCCGTCGCCGAGAGAGAAACGCGACGGCGATGACGACAAAGGCGAGGACAACCAAGGTGGCAATCAAATCGCCTCCGAAGAGTCCGCTGTCCGCCGGGATTTCGTAAAGCGGTCCCAGACCGAAGGGTGCCACGGTCTTGTTCAGGTAGAACGCAAGCCCGTGGATGGCTTGGGCGACACGATCCAGCACGCCGTGATGGGACAGATCGTAGAGGGCACCTCCTCGGTCCTGAGCGATCAATGCTCGCCATCCGGCCGCGATGCCGAGACCGAAGAACGGGAGTTTTTCCAGGAGAAGGCGGCTCCAGCAGCCCATTCGAGTCTTGCCCGTACACGTTGTCCGCCTGAACGGCCAGATGTCCATCACGAGCAATACGACAGGCAGCATGGCGCCGGACGCCTTGGCCCCCAGTGAGAGGGCAAACGACGCCAGGCCTAAGCCGTACCAGAATACGAGCGACGAGGCGCTCGACGAACGAGTTGTGTTCGATGTCGACCGTTCCGATGCCGAAGTGCCATTTGTATGGTGGGCGCGGGATTGGCCGGTCGCTTCGACAAATTGAAGCCACGCCAATATTGCCAGGAGGAAAAACGCTCCGCTGAGTACGTCGCGCCGTTCAGCTATCCAGGCAACAGACTCCACACGCAAGGGATGAAGTGAGAAGAAAAGCGCCGCGAAGCAGCCCGCAAGCAGACGCGGATAAGCGGGATTCTGCCGATCATGCAGTTTGCCCCAGTTGAGAAGCCTCTCCGCTACAAAGTAGAAGAGTACTGCGTTGACAATATGGAGAACCAGGTTGGATAAGTGAAACATGAGAGCGCTGACGCCCGCGATCTGGTAGTCCAACCAGAAGCTCAGCCAGGTCAGCGGCTGCCAGTGACCGGCAAAGGACGTCGTGAACATCCAGGCCAGACCACCCTGCGATAGGTGCTGATAGCGCGTGTTCGCAACCAGAAGTGCGTAGTCATCCCAGAACACGAAACCTGCCAGGAGCACCGGTAGGAATACGGCGCCCGTACAGAATGCGACGACGATCGGCGGGATGGTGCGCAGCCAACCGGATTGGCGTTCCGGCGCAGCCCGAACGTGAGAGTGTTCCTCTCCGTTCGATTTTGCGCCGTAGGTTGCGCTCGCTCTGGAGCGCGCTGCATTCGTCTCATGCTGTTCGTACATTAAGGAATCGTCCATGCAGGCGGCTATTGCGCGCGATTGCGACCTTCCGCAGCCATTCTATACTACCCGGCTTGCGCACGGTGTTGAATCCGCGGGTTGGTCCGACCGAGCGGGTCAGCATGCGTAAGGTATGCAAGAGCAGTACTGAAATCGCGGTCTGGGGAAGGGCGTGCCACGCTTTGTCAATTCTGTCTCCTCAGGCGTCGAAGTAACTCAAGGGAATAGAGACCGATAAAGCGAGCGCTCGCCCGTGAAAACACTGTCGATGCGAACCTGGGTGCTGGCGATCGGCTTACTGGCAGCGGCCGTCTGCGCGGGCGGACTTCAGGGTGAAGGATCGACCGGCCTGACCAAGGGTCCCGTCTCGCCGGAGGAGTTGGATCGGCTCATCGCCGATCTGGGCAATTCATCATACGAGAAGCGTACCGAGGCCACGCGCAACCTCTGCGCTATTGGGATGCAGGCTTATCAACCGCTTGAGGAGGTGGCTCGAAGCGGCAATGCAGAGGCCGCGCTTCGGGCGGGGGTATTGTTGCGGACGCTGGATCGACTGCTTTTCAGCGGCGTTCAGGTCGAACTGGCTTTCTCCCGGGCGAGCATTGCCTGGAACGAACCGGTAGCGCTTTTCATCCGCTTGCACAATGCCACGCCTTGGCCGGCGCGAATCCCGTTTGATTCCGCTCCGGCCGAGACTGAGGCGGAGGCGGGGCAGTTGGGCCTGCTCTTGGACGTCGCCGACTGGCTTTACGTCGAAGGGCCGGACGGTTCGAAGATCGAACTCTACACCGACGACTATGCACCCCATTCATCGCTGGCCCGCGTTGTCGAGGACCGGCTTGATGACCCGCCCGTGAGCGTGCTCGGTCCGGGCGAGCGGCGCGAACTCAAGCTTGAAGAATTCAATCGTGGGTGGGGGCGGTTTCGCATGCTCGACGCCGGTCGGTACAGCGTTCGGCTGGATTATGATCCGCCCTGGTCCGATCCCGTCCTTCTCGAGAATCATGTGGGGCGGGTCGTCAGTAATGTAGCGACGATCAAAGTCACCGAGTCCGCGCCCGATTCCGTGTCGCGCGCCGGTGTGGCCGCCGGCTTGAGCGTCGAGCAGTCCGACGGAGACCTGGTCGTAGCCATCCGCAACCGGAAAGATGTTCCGCTCTGGGTGGGAACCGATTTCGGTGCCGACTCATCCCTGGCGCGTGGAACGTGGGTGTATTCCCGAGGGGAGGAGTTCAAGGACATTGCACAGCTCTCCCCATCGGCAAGAACGGGGAAGCAGAAACCGGAGCTTCGCGAGATCCCACCGGGCCAGACGCTCGAGATCCTGCGCGTGCCCCTCCGTGATGTACTGATGCGGTTGCAGCAGGCTGGGGCCGACGTTGACGGCGAGCAATGGTCATTGGCATTCCGATACTGGAATCCGCCCCTCGATCCGGTTCCGCAAATGGGGGACGAGAACGGCTCGATTGCCCCCGCACCGCAGCGTAGTGCTCAACTGCGGCGCGTTCTGACCACGCAGCACATAAGTAACCGTTTAATCGCTCCGCGGGGCGCGCGATCTGAGGGCGCACGTTAGCCACGCGTCCACACGACACTCCCGTTTGAGGATTGCTCCCCATGTCTCGTGGACCGGACCCTGCCAGCCAAGAACAAGTCGGCCACGGCAATGAGGACGATTTCGGCCTGCGCATGTCCATCGGGGATCACCTTGAGGAGCTCCGCACCCGACTGATACTGTCACTGCTGGGAATCGGGGCCGGAGCGGGCCTCGCACTGCTATTCGGCAGGGAAATCCTGGTCATCATTCTCCGTCCGCTGCTCGTCGTCCAATATGAAAACGGCATGGCCCCCGGTCTCCAGGTGCTCTCGCCCACGAGCGCCTTCAGCGCATACCTGCGAATCAGTATTCTCACCGGACTGATCCTGGCCATGCCCTGGGTTCTTTATCAGCTCTGGCAGTTCATTTCGGCCGGGCTTTACCGCCACGAGCGGCGCTTCGTAAAACTGCTGATGCCGGCGTCCGTCGGGCTCTTCGTAGTGGGTGTGGCGTTCCTCTACTTCATCGTTCTGCCAATGCTGCTGCAGTTCTTCATCCAGTTTAACCGCGGATTCGACCTTCCTGACCTTCACAGCGGACCGCTCGCCCGCCTCCTGTTCGATACCGAACAGGAGGCGCCGCCGGGCGAGGCGGAGGCAGCGCCGGTCGTTGTTCCCATACTGCGCGATGATCCGCAGAACCCGCAATCCGGTTCCATTTGGTTCAACGGCACGACGCGCCGGCTGATGGTGCAGGCACCTTCCGGCCTGTTGTCCACGGAGCCGCTTCTTCCACCGAGGCTGACCAGCATTCACAGCCAGTTTGCCCTCGACGAGTACATCGCCTTCGTACTGACGCTCGCCCTGGCGTTCGGGCTGACGTTCGAAACGCCCATCGTCGTGTTCTTCTTGTCCTGGAGCGGGTTGGTGCGGCGTCAGACGCTGGCCTCGGCGCGGCGATACGTTCTGTTGGGTATCGTCGTTTTGGCCGCGATTCTCACTCCACCCGATGTCATGAGCCAGATGATGCTCGCCGTGCCCATGTATGCCCTGTTCGAGATCGGCCTGTGGGCTGCGCGATGGAACGAATACCGGCAGGCCAAGCAGCAGTCGTCTTAGCGCAATGGGGAAAGGCGTCGCCCGAAGCAGGTTCAGAGGACGCCGCCGACGATATCGCCCAGGCGAACGTGCCCGTGACGGCGCAAGTAATCGGAGAGTCCTTCGCAGATTCGCGCCGGCGTATCGGGGTGGATGAACAGTGCGGTCCCCACGGCCACGGCACTGGCGCCGGCCAGCAGGAATTCCGCCGCGTCCCGCCAGTCCATGATTCCACCCATCCCGATGATGGGGACGCCCGCATCCTTGGCGACCTTGCTGAATACGCGATGAACCATGAAGAGGGCGACAGGTTTGATCGCGGGGCCGGACAGGCCTCCGGTTCGGTTCGCCAGCATGGGACGCTTCGTCTCCACGTTAATGGCCATGCCCGTGAGCGTATTGATGACCGAAAGAACCTCGGCGCCGCCGGAAATCGCCGCGGCCGCGCAAGCGGCGATGTCCGTTACGTTGGGCGAGAGCTTGACGATGAGTTTGGCCCGCTGGACGGTCGGCCTGACGGCTCGCACGAATTTCTCCAGGCGAGCGGGATCGGTCCCGAATTCCAGTCCATCAACGACATTCGGGCAGGAGACATTCAGTTCCAGGCCGGCGATACGCTCGATTGGGTCAAGGCGTCGGCAGACCGCCTGGTAGTCCTCCACGGTGTGGCCGACGACGTTTACGATGACTGGCGTGGAGTTGCCCTCCCAGAAGGGCAGCTTCTCGCGAATGAACTCGTCGAGTCCGACGTTGGCCAGGCCGATGGCGTTGAGCATGCCTCCCCGGGTCTCGACGGTGCGTTCCGGCGGATTGCCGCGCCGGGGTTCCGGCGAGACGGCCTTGGTGACGAAGGCACCGAGTTGATCGGTGTTGGCGAAACGTGCGTACTCGGCTCCGTAGCCGCTTGTGCCCGACGCCGTCATCACGGGATTGGGCAAACGCACGCCGGCAAGATCAACGGACAAGTCGATCCCGGAACCTGATGGTCTCTTCGGGTTCATGAGCGGTCACGATCGTAGCCCCTCTCGCGACTGTCAAGCCGCCGAAGTTTGTGCGATTGGACGAAGGGGCTCGCTAACCTAGAATGGCTTCTCGGATTCAGTACGCGGCCGCTGCCGCCCGGAATCAGGCTTTTCCTATGCCCTCTCGTGAACGAGCAATCTTTCCCGGCATGTTTGACCCGGTGACCCACGGCCACCTGGACATCATCCGCCGCGCGTCCCGGCTCTACCCGCACCTTATCGTGGCGATTGGCGACAACCCCACCAAGACCGCAGTCTTTTCGCAGGAGGAACGACGGGAAATGGTGGCCAAGCACGCGGGCGACCTGGCCAACGTCGAGGTCCGTACGTTTCTTGGGCTGACGGTGGAGTTTGCGAAGCAGATGGACGCGGGAGTGATCCTGCGCGGCATTCGGGACACGGTTGATCTCCACGCCGAACTGGAGATCGCCATGACCAACCGAATCATCGGGGACATCGAGACGGTGTTCCTGATGACCAGCGGGCAGCACGTGCTCACGTCGAGCACGCTCATCAAGCAGATCGTGGAGATCGGGAGTTACGATCCGGAGCACCTCGCCCGGCTTGTACCGCTGGATGTTGCCCGGCGGCTCGAAGAACGCCTGCGAAAACGCGGGACGCGCCACGACAATGCCATGGATGAATCCTGAAGGCCCCGGCCTCCGGCAAGGCAACTTGAGGTCCGGTTCCGATGACTGGGAAAACGCCGATTGACGGCTTTTCACCTCGGCTTGACGGGTGGGGGTTGCCCGGACAGCCGCCAGCCGTGATAATATGCCGATTCAAGGACGGTGCGCCCGGTTACAGACCGGCCTCCTGGGGCTGGTATTCCGGGCGCGTGTCGCTGCCGGCCGATGCATGGCGCGAAACCTCGGCCCGTGGCGCACGCTGATGGTCTGTTTGTTTCTTCAGGAGACTTTCCATGCGTGGTCGTCGTCGCTCGTTTATGGCCGCCAGCATATTGCTCGGCGGTGGACTGTTATACGCGGCAAGTTCCTCGTGCACGAGTTTCGTCGGCGAATCCATGCTGACCTCCACGAACTTCTGTTTCATCTTCGATTGCCAGAACGGATTCTTTGGCGGCACGGTCGATCCGTGCAGCGGTATCGGGAGCGGCAATTCGACGATTGAGAGCGGCGACGCGAACTCGCTGTTCCGGGATTGCCCGACGCAATAATGCGGATGCGTCACGACCTGCGCGCGGTTCTGTTTCTCGAGCACACTGGGGGCACCGGACGCTGCCCCGCGGAGCGACAAACACGATGACCATTCACTCAAAGAACTCAGGACGGAAGCTTCTGGCAGGGATAGCGCTGTTCAGCGCAGCCACGCTCATGCAATTCGGATTCATCGGCTCGTGCGACAGCCGTCTCGTGGAGCTGAGCCAGATCTTTGATCCCTGCGGTACCATCTTCGCCAACTGTACGCCGGGAAGCTTTCAAACGAATGCGGCGTCTATCGGCGACTACTGCATCGACCCGATTTGCACTGTGCCGGGAGGCTGCGATCAGACCGATCCGCCGCTCGGCACGCAACGAAATCTCTGCCCCTGAGCCGTCAATCGGCGGTCAGGCCGGCGCGCATTCAGGCCTATTCGTGATGGTAGCGTCAGGCTAATTCCCGAAGGGTGTGCGCTTGCCGTCTGCCTCAGGAGTTGGCCGCGGCGGCGTGAACCAACAAGGGGTTCGCTGGAGCCCACCGGCGCATATCGAGGGGCGGAATCGCCTCCCGCGGTTGTTCGGCTGATCCGATGATGAGTTCCTGATCCATGCTACCCGGCTCGAGCATGTACAGCATGTGAATCAACTTTGCGAGGGACCGGGCCTGCATCTTGTGCATGACTTTGGAACGGTGAGCCTCGACCGTCTTCTGGCTCAACTCAAGTTCCGCGGCGATGCATTTGTTGGGGTAGCCGCACGCCACGAGGTCGAGGACCTGGCGTTCACGATGCGTCAGCGTTCCAAGCCGCCGCGCGATCTCGTCGCGCTTGGTGCGGAATGTCTTGCGGCGCCGGTCCACATTCCACGCCCGCGTGACCATGTCGGAAAGCGCCGTCGCGTTCAGCGGTTTGGCCAGGAGTTCGGCACCGCAACGCAGCGCGTCCGCGACGAGTAAACAGCACCCTCCACAAAACGGTACCGCCAAGATGAGCGGGGGGGCGTTTCGGAGCGATTCCGGCAATCGCCCCGCGGCTCTGCTGCTCTCGAACGAAGGGTCGCCCACATCCAGAACCAGGCACTCGGGTTCGACATGAGCGTCGTGGCCTGCGCCGAAGGCGTCGGGATCGGCGTAAAGCAGGAGCTCTGCGGCACGGTCCTCTGCAAGTTCCGTCAGCGTCCGCTGAAAACCAGGGCAGCCCGAGATGACATGGAGAACGGGTGCAGTCATACTTTAACTCACTGAGCCAAGTTATGCCCCCGACCACGGGTAATTTCGGCAGAAATGAAAGAAGGATCTATGGGGGGTTTCCCTGAGATTTGCCGGAGGGGAGACATCGGCACTTTATTCTGCGGGAAGCAAATCGGGGAAATCTGATAAGGGCCTGGAAAACAGCGGCAGCGCAAATGAACTTCGGGTAGGCCAGCTTGCCCAAGTCATGAAGTGCGTAGCTGGGAGAATTTCGGCCGAAGCTACGATGCTTGGTTGGGAATGGGTCCGCACGGGGCGACGACGTCGCGAGCGCGGCCACCGCGGTCGCTGACCGTCAGCGTTCTGGCCTCCACGACGTGGGCGTAGCGCTGGCGGAATTGGTGGGGGGTCAGTCCCGCCTCAGCGGCGATGGCGGCGAGCATGGTCGGCGACTCGAAGTCATTTCTCTCGAGGCGGATCATGTAGGCGCGGGCAACACTGTAGCTGTAGCTCGTCAAATCGACATAGCGGACGCGCGTGCGGTTGGAATGGGGGTCCACCATGTCCTCGAAGGCCACGGGCTGCAGATTACCCTCCTTGAGCGCAACCATGACGCCCGGCGGCAGATCGCGCGTGGAGTCCAGGAGGAGGCGCACCCCGCCGTGGCCCAGGTCGCGTGTGTAGCCCATATCAAAAGTCGTCGGACGGGCACAGCGGAGCTCATAGCCCAGGGTGTGGGCGACGAGGGTCAGCTTGTCCCCGCGCTCCCGGAAGCGGCGCTGGAGCTCGTCGGTAATGATCCTGGCCAGGGGAACCTCCGAAAGCCGGGGATGTCCGGCGGCGTCAACGGGAACCTCCCGCCCGAGAATCCGGGAAAGTTCTTCGCGATCCCCCAGCTTGTAGGCAAGCCCTTCGGCCAGTACAGCAACACCATCCTGACGGCCCATTGTGCGGCGCTTGAGGATGGCGCCCTCGATGTGATCGGCGATGGCGCGAATGCTCGTGGATTCCCCGAATTCCTCCGGAATAAGGGTCATGGTGGCCCCAGCAGCCTTGCCGATTCCCAGCGCCAGGTGGCCTGCGTTGCGACCCATGGTGACGACGATGTACCAACGCTTCGTCGTTCGGGAGTCTTCCATGAGGTTGGCGATGATCGTCGAGCCCAAGTGGCGTGCTGTGGTGAATCCGAACGTTGGTGTATCACCCGGAAGGGGGAGGTCGTTGTCGATGGTCTTGGGAACGTGAACGACGCGAATGCGCCCGCCGGAGTGGTCGGCCACGAAGCGGGCGCTCAGCGCGGTATCGTCGCCGCCGATGGTGAGCAGGTGGGTGACGCCGCGCTGCCGAAGGCGTTCGTAAACGCGAACGACGCGGGGCATGTCGGGCCTGGCTACTGTGGAGGACTTCAGCGCCTCGATATCGAGCAGGCTCGTTCGAGCAGTGCGGAGAATCGAGCCACCGTCGAAGTGGATTCGCCCGACGTCTCGGATGCTCAAGTCGACGGAATGCTGGTCGGGATCGAACTCCTCGCCGGCGAGGTAGCTGAACCCGTCGTAGAAGCCGACGACTTTCAAGCCATTGTTGACAGCCTCGATGGCGGCGGCACCGATGACGCCGTTGATGCCCGGGGCGGGCCCGCCGCCGACGATAATGCCCATTGTTGGTTGGAGCATGAGCGCAATTCCCATAGAACCAGCTTCCGTTCCCTCCAGATTATCGGCAGGCGGGCGCTTCCTTGAACCAGTCGGCTCCGAATGACTCCGCCAATCGGGTCAACGGAAAGGCGGAGGCACGACCGGCCCCTTGAAAGAAAGGTCGTCCGCCGGCCTGCGCTCGCAGTTGGAACCCGAACCACGTAGTGGACTTTCTATTCTATCCGTCTCTTCGACGCTGAAAAGGACGGGGGCGAATCGCTTGGGCCCGATAACAAGGAATCCGATGCTGCGGGTCAGCCGGCGACAGGATCCGCCCCGACGACACCGGCGCGGCGCATTGGTTCAGGGGGTTTGCAGAATCGCCTGGAATCGAGCGAAATCGAACAGATCAATGTCCTCGTCGCCGTCAGAATCGAAGGCCCCAAGGCACCGGAGCGTGTTTCCGCTCGAAGCGCTGAGTACCGACGCTGGACCGGCAGCGCAGCCAAGGAATCCAGCGTAATCCGCAAGGTCAACATCCCCGTCCAGGTCGTAGTCCCCCGGCACGGTCAAGTCGCACTCATCGGGACGGCCGTTTCCATCACTGTCGGAGCTAAGCCCGTTAACAAGATCACAAGCATCGAGCCCGAGGTTTCGATTGCAGTCGTCAATTCCGGTAAACAAACTCGCGGCGCCGGTGCTGACGCCGGACAAGTTATTCGCATATTGAGCGCCTGCGACTCCATTCGAACCGGAGAGGCCGACGGCTATGCCAAATTGCGCGCCCGAGTTTCGAACGGACGGAAGAATCTTCGCCTGCTGAGCCCAACTGACACCATCCCAGGCAAAGATGTAGGCTGCTCCGGCATTCGTGGCGCCATCATCGCCACCGTCCGCACCAACGATGGCGAAGGACCCGTCAAGATCCACGGCAACGCCGAATCCGTCGCCGGCGGCGCCATCAGCGGGCAGGATCTTGCCCGCGGGTTGCCAGATTCCGGCTACTTTCTGGAAGAAATAGGCCGAACCGGACCCGGAGCCCTGTTCATCGGTGTAGCGGGCACCGACGAGTATTCGGTCTCCGTCGGTGGCGACGGCCGCGCCGAACCAGTCATCGGTCTTGCCATCCAGCGCCAGCAACTTGGCCTTCTGAGTCCAAAGCGTCCCGGTCCTTTCATAAACGTAGGCCGCGCCCGCGGTCCCGCCGCGCTCGTCCTCGCCAAAGGCACCGACGACCGCCACAGTCCCCGACAGCGCGACGGCGGAACCGAAGAAATCGGAGGGCTGGCCGTCGGCGGCGAGCAGCTTGGCTTCCTGTACCCACAATGAACCCGTCCATCGGAAGACGTAAGCGGAACCGCTGTTGCTTCCGCGGTCATCGTCGTAGCGGGCGCCGATAAGAATCCGGTCGCCGCCAACCGAAACGCTGTGACCGAAGGCATCTCCGGAACCGGGATCCGAAGCACTCAGCTTGGCCTCGAACGTCCATGTCTGGCCGATCAGTCGATAGACGTAGACCGATCCCGAGTTGGATGTGACATCGTCGTCGTAGATGGCGGAAATCGCGGCGATATTGCCGTCGAGCGACACGGACCAACCAAAGCGGTCGTCGCGGTCACCATCATTCGCCAGGACCCGCGTGCCCGGCAGGATGTCGTTGCCTTGAATACGGTAGAACCACGACGCGCCGGCGCGGTCGAATGACGTGTCGAAGCTCTGTGCACCAACAAGCATCCACTCGCCGTCGATATCAACGGCCGATCCAAAGGTATCGCCGAGCCCGCCGCCAACGGGCAGGATTCGGGCAACGTTGACCAGATCGCATGGCTGCGGTTCGCACTCATCGAGGAGCCCGTTGTTGTTGGCGTCCTCGGAAGTCCCTGCGATCAGATCACATTCGTCGGGCTCGCCATTCTGATTGCAGTCGTTGCCAAGAAGCTGGCACTCGTCGGGACGGCCGTCGCTCTGACAATCCGCACTCGTGCCGGCGGCGATGTCGCATGAATCGAGCCTGTCATTTCGATTACAGTCTCGCGTGGTGATCTGGCAGGTGTCGGGAACACCGTCGCCGTTGCAGTCATCGCCTGCGAGTTCGCACTCGTCGGGGATGCCATTGGACTGGCAGTCCTGGCTTGTCCCACGGGCAAGGTCGCACGGGTCGAGCACGCCGTTGTTGTTGCAGTCGCGCCCGGCGAGTTCGCAGCTATCGAGTACGTGATTGCCGTCGCAATCCCGGCCGGAAAGTTCGCAGACGTCCAATTTGGCGTTACTGTCACAATCCCGCCCGGAGAGCTCGCAGGAGTCCAGCACGTGGTTTCCGTCGCAGTCCCGACCGGACAATTCACACTGGTCGGGGATGCTGTTGCCGTCGCAGTCGTTGCCGGCAAGTTCGCATTCGTCGGGGATGCCGTTGACCTGGCAATCCTTACTCGCACCGGAGACAATGTCGCACGTGTCCGGCCGACCGTTTGCATTGCAGTCGTTGCCGGCGAGCTCGCACTCATCGGGAATCCCCGTCAGGTTGCAGTCGTTGCCGGCAAGCTCGCACTCGTCGGGAACGGCGTTGGATTGACAATCCCGGCTGGAGCCGGACGCCAAGTCGCAAGAATCGAGCCGTTGATTTCCATTGCAATCGTTTCCGGGAAGTTCGCATTCGTCGGGAACGCCGCTGCCGTCGCAGTCATTGCCGGCCAGCTCGCATTCATCCGGGACGCCGGTGGCGTTGCAGTCGTTGCCGATGAGTTCACACTCGTCCGGAGTGCCGTTGAGCTGGCAATCCGGGCTGCTCCCCGCAGCAATGTCACACGAATCCAGCCGGAGGTTGCCATTGCAGTCTCGTCCGGAAAGCTCGCACTCGTCGGGAACGCCGCTGCCGTCGCAGTCGTTGCCGGCGAGTTCACATTCGTCCGGAACGCCATTGAGCTGGCAGTCGGCGCTCGTGCCTGATGCGATGTCACAGGAGTCCGGCTGCATATTGTGATTGCAGTCGTTACCGATCAGTTCGCATTCGTCGGGGATGCCGGTCGCGTTGCAGTCGTTGCCGCTGAGCTCGCACTCATCGGGAATCCCCGTGAGGTTGCAGTCGTTGCCGACCAGTTCGCAGTCGTCGGGAATGTTGTTGAAATTGCAGTCGTTCTGCTGGAGTTCGCACTCATCCGGCTGGCCGTTTCCCTGACAATCAAGGCTCGCACCTGCCGACACGTCGCACGAGTCGAGCACACCATTGCCGTTGCAGTCGCGCGTAGCGAGTTCGCACGCATCGGGGATGCCGCTTCCGTCGCAGTCATTGTCCGCGAGTTGGCATTCGTCGGGAATCTGGTCACCCTGACAGTCGAGACTGAATCCACCGGCCGTATCACATGCGTCGATTCGTCCGTTGGCGTTGCAGTCGCGGCCGCTCAGCTCGCAGGAGTCAAGGACGCCGTTTCCGTCGCAGTCGTTACCGGGCAACTCGCACGTATCGGGAACGCCCGAGTCGTTGCAATCCTGATCGGCAAGCTGGCACTCGTCGGGGATGCCGTCGTCCTGGCAGTCGGAACTCGTTCCAGCATCCACATCGCAGACGTCCGGTACCTGATTGCCGTTGCAGTCGTTTCCAGTAAGTTCGCACTCGTCGGGAACGTCATTCCCGTTGCAATCGGGACTTGTCCCGTTCGCGACGTCCTCCTCGTCGGGAATGCCGTTCTCGTTGCAATCGCGGGCGAGGATGCGGAGATAGTAGACGTCCTGCTCTCCATTAAAGGTAGCGGCGTAGGCCACGTGAGCGCCGGCATTGTCGGAGATCATGTGGTAGTAGTCACCGAGCTTCTCCTGGTTGGGGTAGCCGACGGCATGGGCAAACGGCGGGCTTACCGGCTCGTTCTCGGACCAGGTGATTCCGCCGTCAAGAGAATAGGCGTAGTAGAGCTCGGAATACGTTTGCGTGATGTCGTTGCGGGTGTCGTTCCAGATGACGTCGATGCGGCCGTTGGGAGCAACCGACATCGTGCCGAACCACTGCCAAGCGAAATTCCCCACGGGGTCGTCGTTGATGCGAACCGGGGCGCTCCAATTGAGACCGCCGTTCGTGCTGGCAACAAAGTGGACGTCGAGGGGATCGAAGTTGAAAGGATCGAACGGCGTGACGGAGCAAAGCATGTATACGTTGCCGCGGGTGGGGCGATCGGAATGGTCCGTGGCGACCCAGACTTGCCCGTAGAGTCCGTCCGGATTGGGCCCTGTTCCGGGGTTGGCAAGAAATCGGCCCCCCATGTCGACTTCCGCACCGAAGTCGAATTCGAGAGGATTGGCCGGGTCCTTGATGGTTGATGAGCGGGCGATGATGAACTCGTTGTCAAAAAGGGGGCGCTTTCCCGCGACGTAGACCGTGCCGTCGGGCCCGGCCGAAATGGTGCCCCAGATGGGCTGCTGCGGAATCGTTACTGGCGTGTCGAAGGTCATGCCCCCGTCAACGGAGCGCATGAAGATGCGGTTGTCGCAGCATCCGATTGATCCCCAGGAGACGTAGATGTTTCCGCCGCCGATTCCGCCGGTTGGATCGACGGCTGCCCAGGGCTTGTCCCCGCCAAAGTCGGTCGGTCCGATTCTGGACCAGGAAAGCCCGCCGTCCGTCGAGCGAAAGAGCTGAGTCGTGAAGAGCTCTCCGCTGCGCCCGAGGCTCAAATAAAAGAAACTACCGCCGGCGTCGCTGAAAAGAACCGGATCGCTCCGCCGGACGCCGGGTTCGATGACGCCGGGAAAGGTCCAGTGGCGTCCGCTGTCGTGGCTGTATGCCCAGCCGGCCTGGCGAAAATCCGAAGTTACGGAATCGAACTGCCGCCACCCGATAACCATCCGCAGGGGGTTGGTGGGGTCGATGGCGAGGGAGGGCTCGTTGGCGGCGTCTCCGACGATGTTGGCGCCGTTGGCGTCGACATTGACCTGGACACTGACATAGCGGCCGCGAATCCAGGTGCTTGCCAATGGTCCGCGGGACGGCGATGAAGCGCCTTCCGTATCCGTTGTCCGCAAGGGATCGGTCGAGGGTCCCTCATGGGCCGGCAGGTATCGTCCGGCCAAGCGGTCGTGCTCACCGGCCGTGACGGACGTGATCGCAACCATCCCCAGGAGTAACCGACGAAACCAAAACATGGGCACAAACCGGGAAGGCGGAAACGATAGCCGGCGATCAGGCAAAGCGGGTTATCGGCGGTTTTCTTGAGCCGCGCCCCCGATCCCCCATTCGAGCGAGACTCGACCCCTTGGTATTGATGAACCATTGTCTCAACAGGCGGACCGATAGTCAATGGATGAGCGGCTTCGGCGCTTCGAGTTTCTCGGACGAATATCGGATTTTCTGTCCGATAATCCTCTCAGCGACAGGATCGATTGCCGAGAAAAGTGCTATAGCGAAGTCTATGTTCGACTCAGGAAAAGGACGGGTCTTCTTCCGATAGGAGTAAGACACCGGGCGACGCTTGCGGTTCATGCGCGACGACCTATACTCCGCGCCGGCGCACGAAAGCGATCATGCGGACAACCGGAATGTTACACGCCGGAACAACCGGTATCTCCACACGCGGAAGTATCATGAAACGCACTATGTACAATCGAATCGAAACTCCGGCCATTATTCTGATTCTGCTCATTGCCGGCTGCACCGCGAATTCGGCGAAGGTCGGAATGTCCGCGGTGGATCATCGGGCGCGATCCGCAGGTTTGCGGGAGCGCGTGGAGAAGCTGTGGTCGGCGCGTCAGGCCGAAGACTGGCGGACGGTGTTCACGTTCGAGGATCCGGAACTTCAGGCTGCGTCGACCCCCGAGGAATTCGAATCCTGGTCGAGCGAGAATGAGCCCTTCAAGGTGGTTTCGTATTCCGTTCTCGGCGTGGAACAGCAGGGCGATCTGGGGTGGGCCGAACTGGATACGAAGATGGGCGTGAGGCGCTTCCCGACGGCTCCCATTCGCGATATACAGCGCTGGGAGACGTGGCACCGCCTGGATGGTACGTGGTATCCCATTCCTCGAGGAGCGGACGACCAGTACCCCGTCGCGCCGTCCCGGCGGGACGCGGATGCGGAGGCGGCGTTGCGAACGCGGTTCGCGGAGGCATGGAAGGCGCGGAAGTCAGCCGACTGGAAGGCCCTGTTTCAGATGATCGAACCGCAGGATCGCGCCCAGACCGATGAGGCATCTTTTGCCCTGGTGCAGAACAAGATCAAGTTTCTGGACGCGGACGTGGAATGGGTACAGGTCGTCGGCTCGGCGGGAGTAGTTCGAGTGGACTACAAGCACCGCTTTAACGACCCCAGCTTGACGAAGATGACTCCGCGCAATCTGGTGGTTAACGAAGACTGGGTCTTGATCGACGGCACGTGGTATCTGGACGTCGTCAAGTGAGCTGGATCGTACCCGCTTGATGAATTCGTGCTTCATCCTGCGGCGCGCGGCCGCGAGTTCGGGCTTCACAAAGGAAATCGGAATGACAAGTTCGAAGTGCACTTTCGCGGTTCTTGCAGGCGTCGCTGGTATCTTGTGGCTGGCAGGGTGCAACGGCTCATCGGCGAAGCCGAGGGTCTCCGTGGATCAAGACAGTCCTCCCGCGACTACGCCGAAAAAACCGGCTCTTCCCGATGGTCCCTATCAGTTGTGTTCTACTGGATTGCCCACCAGCGGCATGTGGAAGTGTGACCCCATGCTTCTGGACGTTAACGGCGACGGGTACATCGATCTTGCGGCGTTGCCCCGATTGGGCATCGGACCGCACATCTGGTTCGGCGATGGCGAAGGTCGTTGGAAGGAGAATTCCTGGAAACTGTCAGCGACGCAGACTTCCTGTGGTGGCGGTTTCGACTTCGGCGACATCAATGGCGATGGCCACCTGGACATGGCCGTGGCCGATCACTGCAACGGAATATTCGTGTATCTGGGTGACGGACAGGGAGGCTGGATACCGATCGCGCAGGGATTGTTCCCCGAGGACCTGTTGCCGGGGGCACAGAAACGGCAGATGTTCCAAGGGGCCGAGGACCTTGTTCTCGGGGACGTCAACGGAGACGGATTTCCGGACATCGTATCGGGAGCGGCCGACGAAGGCGGCATTAACGTCTATCTGGGGAACGGCACCGGAGACAATTGGAAGAGGCAGGACCAAACGAGTCTGCCGGCGTCACGTTGGACGGTGCGTGTCGAGCTGGCTGACGTAAACGGCGACGGAATCAAGGACCTTCTGGCTTCACATTCCGTGGGGCCGCGTGTCTGGTTGAGTGACGGCAAGGGCGGGTGGACCGCGGCTTCCGATGGGCTGCCTTCGCCGATGATCGAGGGCCTTTATGGCGGCCTCTCCACGGGTGATTTCAATGAGGACGGCCGCGTCGACATCGCCGTGGCAAACTGGGTGGACGGTCCTGAAGTGTACCTGCAGCAGGCGGATGGCTCCTGGCGGAAGATGCCGGACGTTTTCCCGGATATGCAGGGCGGCGCCGTCGGGTTGGATACCGACGATCTCAATCAGGATGGACACCTGGACCTCGTAGTTTCCGGCCGTCTGACGACGGAGGGCGGCTTCGTTCGCGGGATCTTTGCACTGCTGGGGGATGGCAAGGGTGGCTTCCGGTTTTGGGAGAACAGCGGGTTGCCGTCCACCGGATTGGCAGCGTCAACGGGCGTGACCATCGGCGATGTCAATCAGGACGGGGTGCCCGACATTGCCCTGGCCAGCGGTCTGATTGTCGAGACCGGAACCGGGCGATCTGAACCGATCGTCCCGGAGCGGATGCTCGTCTGGTGCTCCAGCCCCAATTCTGGTTCGAAATAGCTGACCCTCTGGTGGCGGGCAATTGCCGGAGCGACAAGTCGGCAAAGCGCGAAATCCGCGGGATTACGATCACCCCTTTTCATCGGTGCGAGAGGGGTTCTTGCGCGAACTGACGACAAGGCCACGCCGTTTCCTCGCACGCCTGAATCCAGGATTGGATTGTTGGAGTAGCAGGCAACTGAGGCCTGCCGGCATCAGGAAACCGCCACCGCCGCCAGTCCATCATGGCCCGGCAAAGATCCGCTGGAACGTGGCATAGTCCCTCAGGTCGAGGTCGCCGTCCTCGTCCCGGTCGAGGCAGTCACAGTTCGACGACCCGAATCCGCCGTTGGGACCGTTGTCACAATCGTCCCATCGCGCGAAGTCGTCGAGGTCGAATCGGCCGTCGCCCGTGCAGTCGTCTATTGTCACCGAGCAGACCCAGCGGGCGATGCGGTTGGCCGTCGTATTGTTTGCCTGCGTGAATTGACCGCCGACGTAGAGCGCGCGGCCGATGGCGTTGGTCTCATCCGTGGACAGTAGGGCGCGAACGGTGTCGTTCGTTCCCGCGCCCACCGACGACCAGCCTGTGCCGTTCCACCGCGCGACTTGATTGACCGCAGTTCCGTTGGCGGCATCAAACTCTCCGCCAGCCATGAGTACCGGCCCGGATCCTTCATCCAGGATCGCCAAATCGAGCACCTTGCCGTTGAGCCCGGCGCCGACGCTGGTCCAGAACGTCCCGGTCCAGCGGGCAATGTTGGATGCAGGGCTCAACGGCCCGCCTGCAGTGGAAAACAGGCCACCGGTGTAAAGGTACGTACCGATCGGGCCGCCGTTGGATCCCAGGACGACGTTTGCGTCGTTGTTCAGACCACTCGTCAGTCCGGACCATCCGATTCCATTCCACATGGCGACGCGGTTGGCCGGGATTCCCGAGACGCTGGTAAAGAGCCCAGCGACATACAGCGCGTTTCCGGTCCCCGAATTCCATGTCGTCAGGCTGTTGACCACGGAACCGGCACCCTGCGTCCCAAGCTTGCTCCAGGAGGTCCCGTTCCATTTGGCGATATTGTTGACCAGCAAGCCGCTGCCGGGACCGACCGTCGCAAAGGAGCCACCCACGTACAGGGCCGTTCCCGTTCCGTCATTGAATGTGGTCAGAGCATAAACCACGCTGCTGGTTCCGCCACCCACGGCGGAGAAGCTCGTGCCATTCCACTTGGCGACCCGATTCGCGGTGACGAGACCGGCGGTTGTAAACATCCCGCCGACGTACAGGGCCGGGCCGGTCCCGTCGTTGTACACCGTCATGGCAAACACAGGCGCGTCGACGCCGAAGGACAGGGCGCTCCAGGAGGAGCCGTTCCATTTGGCAATGTTGTTTGCGAGAACGCCGCCCACCTGGCTGAACGACCCGCCGATGTAGAGGGCCGGTCCGCCGCCGTCGTCGTAGACCGCTAGGGCATTGACTGCTGGGAAAGTCCCGCCGCTCACGCCCGGGTTTCCAAAAGCCGGATCCCATGCACACTGTCCGAATGCCGCTGTACCGGAGAGTCCTCCGATAATCAGCCAGATCCCCGCCCCGATTATTACGCTTCTTTTCCGCATCGCTGAATTCCTTGGCTTCTCCTCTGGCGGCGGGTGTCATGCCGGCGACACTCACGAAAAAGCGAACGACTCGCCCGTCATGGCGGGGCGGCGACGTAGTTATCGCACGCTGCTTCCGAGGCTGTTCGCTCTTGGTCGTGAATCACGAATCGATCGTGACGCCGCGCCTGGCGGCCCGCGCACCGGGTGTGTCCGTTCCCCCTCGATGTTTCCGCATTCACCGTCGGCGGGTGAAGTCCGTTCCCCCGAATCGGCTCACCGACTACGACGCATCTTACACGGAACGGCCGCTAAAAACAAAGCGCAGAACCAGAATGCCATGGGAGTGCCTAATCCGCACGCGCCACAGAGTTGCCGAGGTGGATCATAAGTTCCCGGATCGAGGTCCTCACATTGGTCGCCGACACCGTCGGCGTCGGCATCTTCCTGGTCGGGATTGGGAGTTATCAGACAATTATCGCAGACATCGCCCCAGCGATCGCCGTCAAAGTCGTCCTGGTTGGTGTTTGCGATGTCGGGGCAGTTGTCACAGGCGTCTCCCACGCCATCGTTGTCGCGATCATTCTGGTCAGGGTTGAAGAAACCGGGACAATTATCGGTCGGTACCGGATTGCCCGGCGTATCGTCGTTGTTATCGGGCATGCCATCGCCGTCGGGGTCCTGCTCCGCGCTACACCCGAACGCATTGACGTCCACGTTATCGGTCGTATTGGGGCAATGATCGCAAGCATTTCCGACACCATCGTCGTCATCATCTTCCTGGGTCAGGTTTTCGATGCCCGGACAATTGTCGCAGGCGTTGCCCAGACCGTCGCCGTCGGCATCCATCTGGTCGGGGTTGCTCAGCGCGGGACAATTGTCCTCGCCGTTGTCCCAGCCATCGCCGTCGATGTCATCCCCGTTGTTCGGGGGCGGTCCCGGAGGCTCACCGCCATCATTGGCGCAGCCGTCAGCTCCGGGGATCACCTTGGAGGGATCGTTGGGGCATCCGTCGCACGCATTTCCGAAGCCGTCTCCGTCTGAATCAAGCTGATTCGGATTCGGGACCGTCAGGCAATTGTCCAGTGCGTTGGGAATCGAGTCGCCGTCTGTATCCGTTTCACAGGCATCGCCGATGCCGTCGTTGTCCAGATCGGCCTGGTCGGGGTTCGCCACTGCGAAGCAATTATCTTCGGTATTGGGCACGCCGTCGCCGTCGTTGTCAGCCGGAACGCCACTTCCTCCACCACCCCCACCGCCCGTGGGGGGCGGAGGCGTGCAGGAGTCGATTTCTTCGTAACAATCTCCGGGGCAAGGCGCGATTCCTGTCACGCAGGTGCCGCTGGCGAGGTCACAGGTCTCCGAGCCGTTGCAGAACAGACCATCATCACAATCGGCGTCGCTTGCGCAGTCTCCGCAGCTTTCGGTTGACTCGATACAGACGCCTTCGCCGCCGCATGGCAGCTCGCCAACCATGCAAATGCCTGAACCGACGTCGCAGGTTTCCACGCCCGTACAGAACAGGCCATCGTCGCACTGATCATCGACATTGCACGGTCCGCACGCGTCGACGTCCTCCAGACACCCTTCGGCTCCGCCACACGGGAAACCACTGTGAAGACAGATACCGGTGATCAGATCGCACGAGTCCGAGCCGTTGCAGAATAGGCCATCCTGGCACTGGGCGTCGGCCGTGCAGGCGCCGCATGTTCCGATGGACTCGAAGCAACCTTCGAGCTCGCCGCAGGGGAACGCCCCAGGAACACACTCGCCTGTAGAGACGTCACAGGTCTCCTCGCCATTACAGAACACGCCATCGTCGCATTCGCCGTCGGCAAAGCACGAACCGCACGTCTCGCTGGCTTCATCGCATCCCTGACCCGTCTCGCACGGAAACGCTCCGGGCGCGCAGACACCTTCGGCACAGACTTCCGAACCATTACAGAAGACGCCGTCGTCACAATCGGCGTTAGCCGTGCACCGCTGAACAGCGATGACCTCGATGTTCAGTGGCGGGCCGTAATCCACGGACGCGACCGGAACGTCTCCGAACATGCCGCAGATACTGATCCCCAATGCAGGGGACATCGAAGGGCCGAGTTGCAGCGTGCACATCCCATTGGTCGTGGCCTGTGCCGAAACAATCGCCAGGCGAGCCCAGCGCGGTGTCAGGCCCAGTTGGTCGGCACAGAAAGCGGTGCCCAGATGGGAGCCGCCGATATCATCAATTCCCGTCGGCGAAGACAATCCACTCGTGAAGAACGTGAAAAGTTGGCCGGCGTTGGGATCCTGAAGTGTAATCAGCGGCGCAGACAGACCGACATCCACGTAAACGGAAGCCAGTCCTTGCGGATGGCTCGTGGTTACCCAGAGTTCCAGGAAGAAGCTCTCTCCCTCCTCATAGGCGGTCTGTGACGGAGGCAATGCGGTTACGGCGTCCAGTAGGCCTGCGGATTTCACGGCCAGGAGGCGGGCGCTTACCACCGGCTGTGCTGCGGCATGGTCGGCACTTACGAGTGCGATTGTGACCAATGCAAGAAAGAGCCAGGCGAGATTGTAACGTTGAACGTGTTGCATGGTTGCGCGTCTCAGCGATGGTCGGCGGGTCCGAAACCCGCCGCGGTCAGCGTACCAATGTCCCTCAGTGTTCGATTGCCCCGACGCTTACATCGTTTCGAGGATCACCGGTCCTTACGGGTGCGGCGATCGTGCTCGTCTCTCCCGGTAGAACATCGCGGTACTCACCCAAGAGACTTACGCCGAGCGGACCGCCGGGAAGTCCGACCGTCACTTCTCCGGTGCCGCCGGACGATGCGCGCATCCGCAACGTCGCGACACGCAACCACTGGCCGACCCTTCCCGTGCTCAGGTGTCCCGGCGTCGTGCATCCGCCCACGCCGCGAAGAGCGCCCGCACCAGGTCTTCCCGGCTGTGCCAGCGCACCCAGTGAATCGCTGACCCGGCTGCTCAGCAGATCGAGTTGATTTTCATTCCACTGCACATCCAGATAGGCGGCGGCGACACCGGCGGATGGCGCGGCGACCGCCGAGACCCAGACCTCGACGTAGAAGGTCTGCCCGCGGAGCCAGTCCATACGTGAGGGTGGCAGTCGATCGACGGCGTCGCTTGGAGATGGATTCGTGGTTGTAGTGACCGCGAGGCGGAGCCGATCGGCGAACTTCGGCGCACTAGCAATGGGACGAGCCTGAGAAGGCGGCCCGGAGCACCCGGGGCATTCCGCGCAAACCAGTCCGTAGCAGGCGCTGAACGCGGCGAAATCCGCCGAGCCCACGCAGTTGGCCGGGTCGTTGTCGAAGTTGGCGGCTGCACAGGGACTGCCTGATGCGTAGCAGGCGCCCATGCACTCGCTGAGCAGATTGGCGTCCTCAGTTGCGATAACGCCGTCGCTATCCAGATCGAAAATACACCAGGTGCAGGTCTCGTTGGATTCGTTGCAGGACTCGCACGAGTCTCCGCATGGGGGCGGACCCGACTCGCACACACCGCTCGTCCCGCACACTTCCATGCCATTGCAGAACACGCCGTCATCGCATTCAGTATCGGCCACGCATGCCGCACAGGCGTCGACCAGTTCGTTGCAGGGCTTTCCGCTGGCGACACACGGTGGTACTCCCGCTACGCACGTTCCGGCATTGCAGCGCTCCGCGCCGTTGCAGAAAGCGCCATCGTCGCACTGGGCATCACTTGTACAGGAGCCCCTGGCAAACGCGAAGATGTTGCGCAGCAATGCGAGATTGTTGCCGAGGTGAATTGTGCCAATGCCGGCATCGAGAAAGCCGTTGATGTCGGAAAGGAACACGACGGGACCGCTTCCAGGCTGAAGGGCGTTCCGCTCGATCACCGCCACAACCGTTCGATTCGGCGTACGAAGTACCGCTTGAGCATAGGGTCCCAGGTTCAGTATCCCGCCGAAATAGTTGGTGAGGTTTCCGCTGCCGTCATATTCCGTAACGGCCCCACCTGGTCCGGACAGGAGGGGGTGGTTGGGTGCGAGAACGTTTCGTGCGGCATTTGAGATCGGATCGTTGGAGAACACAACGCCAAACAGGCCCGCGACGCTTTCGTTGGCCGCGGCGAACCCGTCGTTGTCTCCGAAGTAGACGAGCGCCCCGCCGGCGCGAACGAAGCTCTCGATGGCGAGCTGTTCGGGAACTTCCAAGCCGCTGCCAGGCGCAAACAGCCCGAGCGCGACAATGTCGTACCCGGAAAGACTTGGGACGGTGAACGACTCACTGGTGTCGATGACGAATCCGTCGTTGACCAGCGCTTGCCGCGCGGTGCTCATGCTCTCCCCGGCCAACGTGAGGTTAAACAGGTCGGCGCGCTGATACGCCCTTCCCGGGCCCAGCGTGAGGATCGAAGTCTGCGCAAGCGCCGGCGCGGCCATCACAGCCAGCGCCAGAAAGAGTGTCGCGCGTCGGAGAATGGAGCGAGTTGCGTTCACGATGTTTTGCTTTCCGACATAGCACTCCAACTGGTTCTCAACGAGGGTCTTCGCTTACGGTTGACCCTCCCGTTTGGGTAGCCGCTCACTGGTCGGCTGGATGACGTCGTATTGAATCCGGCCGCCGAGTAGCCCCTGTATGGACAGAGGTGAGCCTGCATAGGCCGTTCTCTCGCTGAAGTAGAGCGCCTTGCGGGACACGCCGAGCAATGCGGAGGCCTCGCTGACCACGCCCGGCGCGTCACAACGCTGGCTGGCCAGTCCCCGGACGCGGGCCTTCCCCCGGTCCGTCTGGAGGTTGTAAACCAGGAAGTGATTGGCCGCGCCGAGATAGGTGTACACATCAAGCGGGGTCGAATCCCAGCAGGTCACACAACGCTCCGTTCCGGAGAAGCGCACCTCATTGGCGTTCCAGATGTCGAAGTTGGCTTTCGTCGTTACGGGCCCGTCCGTCTCCTGGCGGAGGTCAACCGCACAGGGCATCAGCGTGAGCATCGTCTCCACGGGAACAACTGCGGTTGCGTCGGGCCGGCCGGGGACACCGGCACCTGCCGCGATGAATTCGAACATAAGTGCACTGGGGCACGAATCGTACTCAAATCCGTCCAGATCCAGACGCCCAGGAACAATGCGGGCGTCAAGGCACTGTCCGCTCTCCGCACTCAGGACCTCGCAGCTCGTGGGCTGCATTCCGTTCGAGCTGCCACGAGACTGGAAGGCATAGGGTTTATATTCCCATGCGGCGATCTGTTCGTAGTCGATGGCTACCGCGGTCCCCGAGAGATGGTTCCATCGGATTTCGCGCCCCTGGGCGTCGACCGCCCATGCGACCAGGAATCCGCGAACCGTCCGCTCGTTCTCATAATAGAGGTTTGGTCTGCCGGGTGGGTCACCCGGATCCAGCAGTTCCCACGGTGCCACACCGATCGGCAGTCCGGTGTGCGCCGACCAGTATGTGGGCTCATTTCCTGTCAGGAGAATCTGCACGCCGATGTTGTTCCAACCCGCATGAGCCCGTTCGCGCAGCATTCCCCCAGGATTGTAATCTGCCTCCAGCGGAGGATCTCCATTCACGAAATACATCTGGACAAAAACATCCTCCGTGTGATCATTGGTGAGTTCGATGAACGTATCTTGGAGAAGTGCTCCGCTATCATCCCATCGGATCTCAATGGACGGGAAGATAAGCATGCTGCCCTTCTGTTCGGCGACGGCACGGCCATCCACGGCTCGCGCGTTCGACGCCGCCAATGCGGCACTCAATGCACATGCGACCAGGCATGCCATCGAAACGTTGGCACGCAAGAGGGCCTTCTTCGCCACTATCGGGGCACGGTGGTTGGCGGCAGCGAGGCCGCGCGTGGTGGTGGGGGTCCCCTCCATTATTCTGCTTCTCCCTCTCCGATGCGGTACGTCCTCTGACCGTGACCCGCCTCAGTTCACGAATGGCCCTTTGCCCCTCGGTGGCGGCACGGTCGGCTGCGACGTTGCCGGACAACGACGCTCCTCGCAGTTTCCCTGATGAGTGTCACGTAAGTGGCATTCACGAGAAGCGCACTGATGCCCATAACACGGCGCCGTCTCATTGTATGAAACGGCCGAAAAGCAAGTCAATGAAAATGGTACAGTCTGATAACAGTGCCACATGCTGGCATTGTGTGATTATTGGACGTGCTGGCTTGGAAGTCCGGTAACAGGTTATGAGAGTGTCACCATCGCGGCACAGACGCTTGTCTTGGTCCGCGGCCTTTGCCTCAGGCCGATAACCCGGAGGGTGCAGCGAGGCATGCAGGGCGAAGTCGGCTGGGAATCGGTGATGCAGAGCGGGCAGAGGCGGAGGCGTTCTGGGGCCTCTTGTGGGGCGCCTCGCGCGCCGAACCGGAACGGCTTGCGACAATCCCCGCGTACCCTCGTAAGGCTTGGAGATGGCAACTGGTCAGTGCTCGGGCTACCCGGCGCCCCACTGTACCAGCAGGAGGATGACCGACGCGGCGGCTCCTCCAATGAGCAGTCCGAAAAGAAACCTCGCCATGGAGAACCGGCTTCGGATCCTTCCCTTTCCGCGCGCGGCACTTGGGCAGGACACGGCTCTGGTCGCGGATGTCGCTTCGTAGGCGAATTCGAACTGGTCAGGCTTGCGGAGGTCCGACCTTTCGACGAAGGAAGCGGTCGGATGAAATTGGTACCGACCGACGACGGGCTCTGGGCCATTGCGGCTTGCACCCTGCGGGCTGTCCGAATCCAGGTACTCCTCGATGCTCTGGCGGGCAAGCACAAGGGCCGCTCGTTGGCGCGTGCGAGCTCGCCGGGCCTTCCCGCTCCGATCACGATTTGCACGTCGAGACATGGCAGGCTCCGTGGCTGGAAAGCGATGACTGATCGTCTGATCCGAATCCGACGGAAGCACTTATCGGCCGGAGCCTGTCCCGGCGCGGAGCGATTCCGGAAGCTCCGCCGAAATTGCCTCTCGCAACACTGAAAAGCGACTATCTTGGCAGGGAACGCCTCAAGACGAGGGCAGCGCCCCGTCGCGCACTATTCAGTATGAATGAAAAACCCGGGCGAAGGTGGTTTTCGCCCGGGCAGGTGGTTGTTGCCGTTTTCGCAAGGCCTACACGTCGGCCTTCTTCTCCTTGAGTGCCTGGATGTCCGGATCCTCAATTCGAAATCCGTAGTCGAAGCGCTTGAAGTAATAGGTCCGCAGGGTCTCTTCAGTGTCTTCACGGAGGCGCTTGATCTCGTCCATTTCACGCTGGGCAAGGAGGTTTGATCCGCGTCCCTTTCGACTGCCGCCCCGCGCGTCCTCTTGCTGTTCCTGCTCGACCTTCTCCAAGCGATCCAGCTCTCTGTATCCGGTGTCGATGGCGACTTTCCACAAGCGAACCAGTACATCTTCGGCATCGGTTCCGATGAACACGGCAGCTCCGGTCAGGACATCCTCGTACTTCTTCACATCGCCGATTGTGCGGGCGTATTCGCCACGATTCTTGCCTTCGCGCCCGCGGGCGTCTTTGATTGCGCTGCGGGCTTCCGCGACGACGCGCCGTGCCGTCTCTAGCCCGGCTCGCTGGAAAGCCTGCCGATCGCTGAAGGGTTTGCCGTCGAATTCGTAACCGGTCCGCTCGTTTTCCTTCAGGACCATGCCGTAGCCGGACGCAAAAGCAGCCAGGTTGTTGTCATCGGCTCGGGCCACGCGCCGAAAGGCACGGGTGGACTCATCGTATCTGCCTTCACGAAGCAGCAGCACCGCTTCGAGTAAGCGTACCTGGTCTTTCTTCGCGTCGGTGAATTTCTTCATGGTGCTGGAGTCGGTAAGCTGATTCACCGTCTCCCGTGCTTTCGCAAGATCGCCGCCCTGGAGGTCCCGAGCCGTCTGAAGGACCTGGTCATCCGCGCCAGTGAGAACGTCAAGCAGCGTCGAACCCGCCGTAATACCCGCCTGCTGGTGCTCTTCGCGAACGGTCATCCAGTTGATGCCGGAGAGGTCGATGGCGATCGGCGTTCCCGTCGCGGCGATGGTCGCCTCGAACTTCCCGGCGTCGAACCGTCCGGTCATCCGCCGGCCGTCCTGCATCAACACAACCGTGGACCCGTCGGGTTGACGCGAGGCGCGGATGAGATTGGGGAGCTTGACCTGAATGGCACCGATTCGTCCGGCAAAGGAGGCCGAGCCGGATACACCCTTGACGACAAGATGACCTGCGTCGGAGTCGAGCACGAAGACGTCACCCTCCACCGGAGAGATTTCGCGGTCCTCTGTCTTGAACCCGATGACGGCGACGTTCTTCACGTCCACATCGGTCGGTTCACCGCCTTGGGGCTGGAACTTGATCGTGGCTTTGACATTCGACGTCGCTGCGAGGTAGTTGCCGCCCTCCAGAAACAGATGCGATCCTTCATCGTTATTGATGATGTAGGCCACGGCACTGACCGGGACCTCCAGTGTTCCGACTGAAGTCGGCCAGGTAATGGTGGAGCTTGCGATGGCCCCGTGAATCCGGTCACCATCATTGAAGTAGAGCACATCCTTGTCGTTGAGGCGCTCGTACTCCGGTACGTTAAGCCGCCCGCGGACGCGGGGCAGGGCGCTCATGAACGGCGTGACGTCCGTGTGCGCGGGCACCTTCCCGAGCACGAAGGCGTTGTGCAAGAGCTCTTTCGAAATCGATGCGGGTGACAGAGACGAGTACTTCGCCCCGCCGGTATCCTCCCGGCCCTCGGGCGCCTTCATGAGCGTGACCGCGCCAAGGACATAACCATCTGCATTGACCATCGCCCCGCCGCTGTTGCCCGGGCGGGCGATCACATCCGTGTAGATCATGCGGATCCGTCCGCCGGGCGTGCGGGGGTACTGGAGCACATTTCCGGCGGTAATAGAGACTTTCGGATTGAGGTTGTTCTCGATCCGCTGCGATGGGCCGCCCGGAAACCCAAAGGCCCACACGGGCATGCGCTCCTCCAGACGGGATTCCGGGAGCAGCCGCAGATAATTCGGTGTCTTCAGCAGCGTGCCCTGGTCATCGGCATAGACTTGGAGAAGGGCCTGGTCCGCCGTCTCATTCTGATAGATGACCATGGCGTCGTACTTCTTCTCCTCACCGTCCACGCCGGAGTTGACGATCGCCGTCCAGGTCAATCGACCGGCGCGATAATGGAAGTTCTGTTTCTCGGCCGGGCTTTTCATGTGCGTCGGGTCTACGACGTGGTTGTTGGTTATCGCCAAGCCGGTTCCATTGATGAAGAACCCCGATCCGGAGCCCAGAGGCGTGTCACCTTTTTCGCGCTCGGAAACGGCCATAAAGATCATGATCGACGCACGTTTGACGCGATCCTCGACCTCGGGCTTCATGGTGGTGGTCTGGGCCAGAACCGGCGCCGCCGCCAGCAGGGCGAGCAGGACGCCGGGCAGAATTCCTTTCTGGCCACGGGCGATGGTAAGGGGGGATGTTGCGGACGAAATCATGATACTCTCCGTGTGGCAGCGAATGGCCAAGTCTTATCCGATTGGGCCTCTTTGAATTACTCACTATTCCCTGGCATTCCGTGCCAGGGACAAGACTCGGGGCTGAATAGGTATCGGAATGACCGGCCGGCTGCCGAGAGATGCACTCGGCGCGCATGCTCGCCGATCGAACCCAACTTGATCGTACGCCGTTCGAGTCGCCGGTGTCAACGATTTTACCGGGTCGCTCGTGCCAAACTGAGCGGCGGTTATCGAATTCAGTATACTCTCGGGGCTACGAGCGTGTGTCGTTTTCTGTCTTTTGAGAAAGGTGGGGTCGCCGGTGCCCAGCAAGTTGCTTCCCGAGCGGGGTTACGCGGACGAGACGTGGCGCGTATTCCGCATCATGTCGGAGTTTGTCGAGGGATTCGAGACCATGTCACGGGTGCCGCCCGGCGTCTCGATATTCGGTTCGGCTCGAGCGACGCCGGACAGTGTGCATTATCTGCGAGCGGCGGACCTCGGGCGGGCGTTGGCGCGGAAGAACTTCTCCGTAATCACCGGGGGCGGTCCGGGCATCATGGAGGCCGCCAATCGCGGTGCCGCCGAGGCCGGAGGCGTGAGCGTGGGGCTGAATATCGAACTGCCCCACGAGCAGTTGCCTAACCAGTATCAGAATCTTGCCCTGGACTTCCGCTACTTCTTCGTTCGGAAAGTGATGTTCGTGAAGTATGCGGTGGCGTTCGTGTGCTTCCCGGGCGGATTCGGTACGATGGACGAGTTCTTCGAGTCGATGACCCTGATCCAGACCGAGCGGGTGGAGCCGTTTCCTGTCGTGCTCCTCGGAGAGGCATTCTGGAATCCGCTCGTCTCCTGGATGAAACAGCAGTTGCGCGACAACAAGTTCGTGGGACCGACCGACCTGGAACTTTTCCATATCACGGACGACGTCGACGAGGCCGTCAGCCTCATTTCCAGGCGGCATGCCAGCTCCAAGCGGAGAACCCAGCGGCGTGCCCGTGAGGTAGCGGCGCCGGAAGGGCACGAAAGACCTCGGAATCCGAGGTCCCGGCCGACGTCCACGCGTGGGGGGAAACACGGCGACATCATGCCTTGAGCCCGTTTGGCTAGGTATTCTCTGAGCTTGCGTCGGAATTAACCGATCGTTGACGCACGCTCTATTGAGGCTTGCGGGAAACGGGTGTACAATGACTGGTAGGGGAAGTTCTACGGAAGTACTTCCCACATGTCGAAATTCAGCCCTGTGTCGCCGGATCGGTTCCGGCACCATTGAGGAGGGTACGCCTTCGCAGCATCGAGTGTGTCCAATCCGGCCAGCGCGCTGGATTCCAGCGTGCTCCTGCTAAACGCTCATTACATGGCGCTGCGGGTGATCAACGCGCGCCGTGCTTTTTCCCTTCTTTGCAAACGAGATCGGAGTTCGTTTCCAGTCGCAGAAGTTGTGGCGATCGAGGACGGTCGGTACGTCTCGTACGATTTCGAGGATTGGGCCGAAATCAGCCGGTTTCGGCACGAATTCGAGCCCGCCAAGCACGACTGGATTCGAACCGTTCATTTCCACATTGCTGTGCCGCGGATCGTGCGCGTGTTCAGCTTCGCGCGGATGCCGCAGCGAGAAGTCAAGTTCAACCGCCGCAACATCTTCGCGCGTGATAACAATACGTGCCAGTATTGCGGCCGGCGCTTCCCGACGTCGGAATTAAGTCTCGACCATGTCGTTCCGCGTTCGCAGGGCGGGGCCTCCTGCTGGGAGAACATCGTCTGCGCCTGCGTGCGTTGCAACGTTCGCAAAGGCGGACGCACGCCGGATCAGGCCCGCCTGGCTCTGGTTCGGGAGCCGGTACGTCCGCGGCGCAATCCCGTCGTGACGATCAAGCTGTCCGATCAGCGATATTCATCCTGGAAACAGTTTCTGAACAACGCCTACTGGGACGTAGAACTGCATTGATCGGGCGCCTCCCAACCTGAATCCGGCCCCGGTCCCCCCGGGTTTCAGCTATCCGAGACATCGCACGAGCGCTCCACGCCCGGCAGGGATGCTTTCCCTCACGGGAAATACGTCACCACCAGCCTGATGCAGGCGGAGCGCGGGGCGTCCGATGTAACAAGCGAAGCATCATCATGACGGGCAGGGTCGTTACCGGACGCTGACGGGTTCGGCGGGTTATTCTCAGGTCCCTTTCTTTACGTCGCCCGAGTCGGGAGTGCCGCTTGCACGACGACCAAACAGTCGATGTCCTGATCGTAGAAAGTGATCCTGACCAGCGTCGTCTGTTAGGTCGGATGCTGGTGCGCGCGGGATTGGGTTGTATCGAGGCAGGGACAATTGGCCAGGCGCGAGACCAACTTCGCAATTGCCGGCCGACCATCATCGTTTCTGCCTACGAATTGCCGGACGGGTCCAGCGTAGACTTATGCGCCGTCGTGCGGCAAGTATCCAAGCTGGATGGAGCGCACTTCATCGTTTTTCATGCCAGCGCTCTTGGTGCTACGACTCGGGATCTGCTCGACTGCGGAGCCGACGACTGCGTCAGCAAGCTCGCGGGATGGGACGAAGTCGTCGCCCGAGTCCGCGTCGGGTTGCGTTTCCGGGCCATGCACGAAAAACTCCGACGCGCTGCGGTAACCGACGGGCTGACCGGACTTTTCAATCACGACCATTTCAATCGACTTCTGGACGCGGAAGTGAATCGATCTCGCCGTTTCGGGCATCCTCTGGCCCTGGTGATGATCGATCTCGACTACTTCAAAGCGATCAATGACAACTTCGGTCACCTCGTCGGGAACGCGACGCTTGAGGCCGTTGCGGAGGTGCTGTGCCGCAGTGTGCGCGAAGTGGATACGGTGGCACGCTTTGGCGGCGAGGAGTTCGCCATTATCGTGCCGGAAGCCACCTGCGGTGACATCATCCATGTCGCGGATCGGATCCGCAGGGCCCTTGCTGAAGAAATCAACCTACCCGCGCTGCGAGGGCACCGAGTGACCGCCTCGTTCGGGTTGGCCGATACCGACGATCCTCGAGTAAACGGTGCATCGGATCTGACCGATCTCGCAGACCGTGCCCTGTACGTCGCGAAACGCCGAGGGCGGGATCAGATTGTCGCCGCCGTGGAACTGGATGATCGCACGGAGTTGGAAGTGCGCATGGAGGTCGGCGAGGCTGATCGCCTCCGGAGGGAGATTGCCGCACAAAACGTCCGCACGCGCGACATGTACTTCCAGAGCGTGACGGCCCTGCTCCAGGCCCTCCACGAATCAGCCCCCAGCACGGCGCGGCACGCGGTCAACGTGGCCTTTTATTCGCGATGTATCGCCGCGCAGATGGGTTGCAGTCGGGGTGTTCTCAAGGCAATCCAGAACGCGAGCCTTCTTCATGATGTGGGCAAGATCGGAGTTCCCGGCCGGATCCTCATGAAGCGTTCGCCGCTCTCCATGTTTGAAAGGCGCATCCTGGCCCGCGTTCCAGATATCAGCACCCGTATCGTCAGCCACCTGCGCGTCCTCGATGCGGAAATGCAGATCATCCGGCACCAGCGGGAACGCTACGACGGCAGCGGCTCTCCGGAAGGGCTTGAGGGGACAAACATACCCATCGGCGCCCGAATCCTGCTCGTGGCCGATGCCTTCGACGCCATGACCACGGATTGTGCCTATCGGGCGCGCCGTCCGATCAATGCGGCGCTGGACGAGCTGGACGCCCATAGCGGCACGCAATTCGACCCGCGGGCGGTTCTTGCCCTCCGACAGGTCGTGACTCGTGATCGCCGATCAATCGAACGGCGTATCAAAGAAACCGTCGAGTCGCTGAACAACGGAAGCGCAATCTCCGGGCAGGGCGGAGTCTCCGAGTCGGATTCCCTCGGAGGCCTGCCCCCGATACTCGAAACGGCCGTCCGCGAGGCGGTTGCATCGCCCGTACCTTGATGGTGCACCCGGGGAATCGGTCGCTCCCCTGACAACAGTCCCTTGCAGGGATTCGCTAAAGTTCGAGCGCTCGACGCAGCGAAGGTAGAGAGAGGCCGTTGCTCCGTGGAGCGGACTGGCCGTCCATTGCCCGCCGGACCGGGGTAGCGGAGAATGAAGACACCCCGGCAAGCGGCAAGGAAGTCCACAAGGAAAGGAGTCCCATGCCTGGTTGGATTCGCTCTCGGCGTATCTTGTTCCTGTATTGCGTATTGCCGGTTGCCCTGGCCGCGGTTTCCGGATGTCACGGTCTCAACCGGACGACCGAGCTATCGGCGAGCCGACCGGTCCGCGCCGTGTGGGTTACGAGATGGGACTATCGAACGCCCTCGGATATCGCGGCGGTCATGGAGAATTGCCGTCGAGCTGGCTTTACGGATGTCCTGTTTCAGGTGCGTGGCGCCGGCGCCGCCTTCTACCGGTCGCGTCTCGAGCCTTGGGCGGATGAACTCGGAGGGCATGACCCGGGGTTTGATCCCTTGAGCGTTGCCTGCCGCGAAGCGCACAAGCGGGGGGTGCGCCTTCACGCCTGGGCCAACGTCATGCCCGCATGGTACGGGAAGAAGCCGCCCGGGAATCCGCGTCAACTCTACAATGCACGACCTGAGTGGTTTCTCCGGGACGAAAACGGACAGCGCCAGCCACTCGGGTGGTATTGCAGCCTGAATCCCACATATCCGGAAGTCCGCCGCTATCTGACGGACGTCATGCGGGAGATCGTCGCTCGCTATCCGATCGATGGCCTTCACTTGGATTATATTCGGCTGCCCGTCGATCCGAGCCCGGCCTATGCACCTGGTCAGGCGGTCCCTGACTACCCGCGCGACCGCCGGACGCTGGCATCGTATCAAGCCGCGACTGGCAAGCGTCCCGACGACGATCCGGCGCTCTGGACCCGATGGCGAGCAGCTCAGGTCACTCGGCTCGTGGCGGACATCCGAGCGATGCAGGAGCGGATCAAGCCGGGAATCATGCTCAGCGCGGCCGTCGGTGCGGACCCTGAGCGCTCCTACCGTGCATACTACCAGGATTCACGTCGCTGGCTGGCGCAAGGCCTGGTCGACGCCGTCTTTCCCATGAACTATGACGCATCGCCCGCGGAGTTCGAGCGCCGTGCGCGAGATTGGGCGGCCATCGGGCGCGGCCGTGTCGTGCAGGGCATCATGTTCGACAAGCGCCCCGGAAGAATTGTGCGTGAGCAGCTCCAATGTGCTCATGCGTACGGGAGACATTACGCGATCTTCGCGTATAACTCATTGTTTGAGCGGCGGGACGACAGCGGGCGACTCCTGAGGGACGCCCAGTCTCCATCGCGTGAGGAGCTGCGCCGCGAAGTGATCCCTGTCATGCACCGGGAGTAGATTCTGCCCATTGCGCTCGAACGATTCATCGACTCGGCTGATTGAGCCCTGGGGATATGTGGCATGAAACTCGGCGAAATCGAACTTCGCGTACTCGGCGTGCTGCTGGAGAAGGCCATGACCACGCCGGGCAGCTACCCGATGACGCTCAACGCCCTCGTGGTCGGGGCGAACCAGAAGCAGAACCGCGATCCAGTGACGGACCATTCGGAGGCGGACGTTGCTCGGGCGCTGCATTCGCTGATTCTCGCCGGTCTCGTTCGGGAGGCGCCGCCCCCACATGGCGCCCGGGCCAATCGTTTCGTGCACAATGTCGTGGAGAAGCTTCATTGGGATCCGCGGGAACAGGCCTTGATGGCGGAGCTGATCCTTCGCGGCAGGCAGACGGCCGGGGAGCTCCGCGCCCACGCCTCCCGCATGACGGCTTTTCCCGACATGCACGGGGTTCACGCGATCCTGAATGGACTCATGGGGGGCGAAACGCCTTTCGTCGAGGAATTGAGGCGCGAACCGGGCAGATCGGCAAACCGTTACCGACACCTGCTTGGTGAGGGTGCCGAGGTCGTCTCGCCCGCGGCGCTTCCATCGCCGTCTCAAGAGGATACGTACCACGAGTCGGTGGACCGCTCGAGTCCCGCCGATGTCGAAGCCCTGCTCGATCGAGTGTCCACACTGGAGTCTCAGGTCGAGCAGTTGACCGGCTTGATCGAGGAGCTGCGCAAAGAAGTGGGCGGACTCGACCGTTTCGACCCTGAAGAGGTATAATGCCCCTCGTTCCCGCGAGCCGAGACGAACAACTTTGAAAGGACGTAACATGCCTTTTCGCCCCTTCTCTGACGTTCAGGTTTCTTTGGGAAGCCTACAGGAAGAGATGAACAAGTTCTTCGATCGCGTGATGCACTCCGGTGTCTCCGCCGGTCCCTTCGACGGGCAGGAGTGGGGGCCTCCGCTGGACCTGTACGAAGAGGATGAACGATTCCGCCTGCTCATGGAGCTGCCCGGGGTCGATCCGGCGC
>JAGFJJ010000068.1 GCA_024102815.1 Phycisphaerae bacterium | reverse complement strand
ACCATCCGTAACCGACAATCGAAATCAGCACGGGGGAAAGGGGGCGGTGTGTCCCCGGCCCGCTCGCACGCCCGACCACAACGAATCAGCCCGTCTCATTCGACAACTCATGAAATATGGCGGCTAGAGACGCTCGCACCTGTTCAGCGGAAGGTAACGGCTGCCGCAATCGCCGGCGCATCAAGCCGTATTCGTTCGATCGCGATAGGGCACCTGGGCGAGCTTCTCAGGGAAGCGACTACGGATCTAGGCAGGCTACAGGCCGCACTGTGCTCCAGCTACTTTGATCATGTCGTGTCGGAGGACATTCCGACGGACGCGGCCATTCTCGTGGAAGGGCTTGACGAATCGTTCTGGCGATTGCTTGAGGCAGACCTATACGGCGCGCGTCTTCGACCGGCAAAACGCCTTCTCGAACAGCGTATTCGACACCAGCTGCAGCGCAAGCGTTATCCGCACGAATTCGGTGCCCGCCTGGGCGCCCTCGTGCAGTCGGTAGCGCCGGCGGTCCGTCGCCGCCGCAGTTTCTTTCCATTGATGCCGGCCGCCAAGTGCTTCGAGATCGGAGGACTGGCCTCGGAACATGATCAACACGACGCCGCTACGCTTGTCGGTGCTGCGCTCGGACGGTTTGACGTCGTCTCCGCTCGACGTAGCCGCGTCGCGCGACGCGATCGTAGTGTGGCTGCTCCTACGCGCACGTTGGACGCCACACTGGACGCGATCAGCGCAGAACGCCTTGCCGAGGACATTGGCATTCCTGCGGACGAAGCCCGGGGAGCTTTCGTGCTCCCCGGGGTGGTCGTAGACGACTACGACGAATTCAACGACACGATCACCGCATTCCACCTTTCCTTGCTGCGCCACACCGACGGGGCAGGAGCAACGCCTCAACCGGACAATGCGTTGGCCCTTTTGGAAAACGCCTACGGCGACGCCGGCGGCTTGGCGGCGGCCCGCAGCGAGGCGAAGTTCGCGCTGAAGGGGGGCATGCGCCGAATCCTGGACCTCATGACTGAACGGTTCAAGCAAGAACAACGATTCAAGCGTGTCCACCGCATGCTCACGGAGGCGCTGGATCCTCTGGACTGGGATCGCCAGCTGACGTTCATGTCTGCGTTACTGGCGCGTTTGAGGCCCCACTTGCCGAACGAGCTTTGTTCGGCAGATCCCGCACGATATGTACGCCGACGGGATGAGATCGTCCGCGTCTATGTAGACGCTTTGGATCGAGTCCAAAGCCTTATGCGAACGCTCTAACCGAAAGGAGATCTCGATGGTTTCATACGATTCTCTCGCGCGGGCGCTGGATGAGCAGGAGATTACCAACCGCGTTGCAGTCCATCACGACGAGGCGAGAGGGCGCTATGCGCTTTCAAGCAACCGCGTTTCAAGCTTCGAAGACTTTACGGAGCAGATCACACGGTACTTCGACTATCACTACGCGGCGTGTGTTACAGGAGGAGCCCGCTTATCACCTCCTGAGGCGCGGAGCGAGGCAAAGCAGCTACTCGAGAGCCGACTGAGGCGCGGCGAAGGAGACATCGTCACGTGGTTCGTTCGAGCACGCGACGGCCGCGACGGCGGGCTTCGGGTGTGTCTCGACAATCTTGCGGAGGCGCTCAAGGAGCGAGCCGTTTCACACTACATCCGAGATGCCTTCGATCGGCACGTGGCGCCTCATTGCTGGGAGGATAAGGTCGAGATCATCCGCCAGTTTTTTGAACAATGCGGCCCGTACTTGTCAACGGCCATACAGCCCAACACTCCGGAACGATATGCGCACGACGCGACGTCTCTCATCAATGAGTATACTCAGTCGCTGCGGCGCACTTCGGCCATGTTCAGGAGGTTGTGATCGCGGGCGCGATCGAGTCCGGTGATTATCGAAATCGCCATGGAGACGCGTCGTCATGACCAAACTCGAGCAGCTCTTGGCCAGCATTCATCCGAGGCAAAGTCGCGAGATTGTGGAACGGCGCGCCGACGAAGCGATCAACGGATTCCGAATCCGTGCCAACATCGTGACCAACGCCAGCGTGTACCGAGACATCATGTGTAGGTTCGTCGAACATCTTGATCGTCATCTCCGGCTTGTACCGACACATGTCGATCGCCCTCGTGACGTGCTGTGGCGGCGGGCGGCAGAACTGTTGCGCAAGAAGCTGGGTCCGCGCGCAGAGCTGGTCGCGTTCGACTTGGCCCGCACCGGTGCAGAGGGTGGTCTATACGCGGTTCTGCGAGAGTTGGCGCTCGAGGCGGCGCGACAGCAGATTCAAAAAGAGATAGACCAACGAGTCGACAGCTTTTGCCGGCGGCTTACGGCCGAAGAGTACCTTGCTGTCGGCGAGGAGTATCTGGAAAGGCACGGCCATCTACTTCCTCCTGAAATGAAGCGAGGGTTCGCAGGCAGGGCCCGCGTGCACCTGCCGGGACTCCTCAAACGGCACCACCAAGTGTTGGCGACGCTGAACAGGGTGGGGAGCTTGTACGGGTAAGGCACATCCGCCAGAGGCTGACTGAGAATGTCTTCTGACTTCGCCAGAGCACTCATCAAGCGCTACAATCCGCAAGTACTTGCGAATCGTGCTCAGGAGCTGGTCTCCCGCGAAGTCGCGAAGGGATGCGAGCCCACGATTGCCACGGTTCCCGTCGAACTCGAACCGGCGTACACCTCGCTTCGGGATGATGCTCCGCCGGTTGGCCCGCAGCCGCAGGTACCCTGGATCCAAGCCGTAGCCGAGGATCCCGATGTTTGGCACCGGATGCAGGTCTGGATCTCGCCGGAAGAGAAATGCAGTTGGAGAAACTCCGAGCGCTTTCTGAAGCAAGTTTCCGGCGCGACCCGTCGTGTGGCGATCGAACTCGTAGGCAATAGGGACCGAATTGATCAACTGCTCTTGTTCCACCGACATGATGGGCCTGTTGTCGATTCGGCATTCCATGGCGAATTCAAACGCTGTGAGCTGACATCCGCCCGCGCGGCCCTCCACGCCCGAATGCGGGAGCGCGCGCCCGGCACGCTACGCCTGCGTGACTTCTATCCGTCGCCGCCGTACTCCCACATGTTCACAACCCCCGAGGAGCTGGGCGATTCCATCTACGGAACAATCGTCACTGCGTTGGGAAGACTGCCATCAGATACGTTCGGACTCTTTCAGGTTCTGTTTCAGCCGGTCCCACCGGAGCACGACTGGTACCACAACATAAAGAAGCTAATCGACTTGGAGTACGAGGTTAAGCAGGTGGTTGCCTGGAACGGGGTTCAGATTCAGCCTCACCACCCTCCGTCAGGCTACATAAGCTACATGGCCAAGCAGTCCGAGAGGAGGGCTCACCCGGACAAGCCCCTCTTTTTCACCGCCCTGCGCGTGGCCACCTGGGGCAGTAGGAAGACCAATGATAGGCAAATACGCGCTCTGGCCGCGTTCCGTGGGATGATCCAACACGGCGGCCGGCCGATCCGCGATGTGGACGAGGCCGAATACTGCCGAGTGCTGACCGAGTCCCAACTGGCGGAAATGCTGACCATGGGGCGGACATATCGGCCCGGTTTTCTCGTCAATTCCGAGGAGTTGTCCACGCTCGCCCATTTCACTTCGCCCACCACAACGGAGTATCGGCCGCAGCCCATTGAGCAGCTCGAGCCTCTAGCGCCGTCCTCTGACCTGGCATTCGGCGTTCAAATCGGCGTTTGTGACCATGCCGGAAAGCGGATCCGTGTGTGCCTGCCGCCAGACGTCCGCAGCAAGCACATGCATGTCATCGGTCGGCCCGGTACCGGCAAGTCAACGATGCTGGAGCATATGATTCTACAAGAGATACGGTCCGGACACGGCGTCGCCGTGCTCGATCCGCATGGGGCGCTGATCGATCGACTGTTGAGGCTCATTCCAGATGACTCCGTTGATCGCGTCATATACGTCAATCCGGCAGACCGCGATTATGTGCCGATCTGGAATCCGCTCCACTGCGAGGCCGCCCATGATGCGGGCCGAGTTACCGCCAACCTGGTCGCAGCCGTCCGCTCGATCGTCGATGGTTCCGGAGATCGTCTTACGCACCTTCTTAGGCACGCGTTCTTCGCACTGCTTCACTCGCCGGGTTCTTCGTTACGGGACGTAAACGACTTGCTCAGAAAAGGTTCGCCGGCAAGCAAACGAATCATCAAGGAAATCGGCAGAGGCAAGATCACCAATGATCTTTCCCGCCGGTTTTGGAGCGAGGACTTCCGCCACTACCGACCCGACGACATTCGCCCGCCGCAACACAAACTGAGCAAGCTGCTTTTGGGCGGTACGGTATCTCTGATGCTGTCCCAGCCGGATTCCGCGTTCAGTCTCTCCAGTGTCATGGATCAAGGCAACGTCCTGCTGATGGATCTTTCAGACCTCGGCGCCGACACCAGAGATACACTGGGCTGCTTCATGCTGGCGCTGCTATACGAGACGGCGCTCGGGCGACACAGATCGACGCCGGCTGGGTTACGTCCGTTCCACATCTATTGCGACGAGGCGCACCGATTCATGACCGAGGCCGTTGACGATCTGATCGCCGAGACTCGCAAGTACTCGGTCTCCTTGACGCTGGCCCATCAGTTCATGAGCCAGTTCGACCGTCGCAAGATCGGCGCTCTGTCAAGTGTAGCGTCAACGGTCATCTTCAACGTGGATCGCCACGATGCCACATACCTCAAGAAGGACCTCCTGGGGCGCGCGGAGGAAGAGGATCTGATCACACAGGGCGTTGGCCAGGCGATTGCCCGAATCAGCACGCGAAGACGAACCGAAGTTGTTCGTATCAAGGCTCTTCGGCCACTGGATCTACCCGAGAAAAGTCAACGCCAGGCGATCATTGCGCGTTCAAGGCAGCGCTACTGCAAGCCCGTATCCGAGGTTCAACGAATCATCGATGGTCGCACCAGACACTGGAGACAGAGGTCGGATGCGACGGAAGCGCCGTCAATATTGCCTCGGGAGCCGGAACATGACGAATTCTGACCACCCCGCGATCCGCGCTGCAAAGATCATCAGCGAGATTCAATGCTCGCTCGCTGACGCCCGGATTCAGGAGGCGATCGACGATCCGGTCGATGAAGTCATCGCAGCCGTTGACACGCGAAAGCGGCTATCCTCAGCTCGCGAACTGATTGGGCACGTCGCCGAAGTGATTCGCAAGCTCTACGTTCGACTTCCGATGGATTCTCGCTGTTTCAGCGAGTTGCAGGCGCGTGATGAGGCGGCCTTTCTTCTCAACCAGTGCTATGGCGGTCTACCGAACGGAGGCTTCGAGTCCGCTATCCTGGAGGCGACGGATGATCGTGTCCCAGGCCTGGACTGGCTGTACCACCGGCTTGGGGAGTATCTGAAGGCCCGCCTTCGCCAAGAGTACGTGAACGGCGTGTTTTCCCGCTACGTTGATCCCGCGGACTGGGACACGAATCTCGCTATCGCCGCCACCCTGCTCGAGAAGCTCCGGCCATATCTACCGGAAGGGGCGCCGGCGCACCGGCCTGAACAATTCGTTGATTCGATTCCCGATCTCTTCTTCGCCGCCCAACGCTCAGAGTACCCGACCACATCAGTTTTCATGGATCGCTTCCCAACGACAAAGTGAAATCGGCGCCGCGATGCTGCCGCAGTAAGGCAGAGGGACAGCCTTTGGGCGGTCGAGGCCGAACGAACGAGTCGGCCACCGCCCGTCCCTCTCTCTGACAGCAAGGGCTTGGGCCGATGAGGACGAGGAATCGCGTACGATCGACTGCCGAGAAGCTCGCCGTATTCCGTAGCTGCTTCACGGGACTGATGCATGCCTACGGCACCTACGACGCCCGAACCGGTCGTGCGTTCCAAGTAAAGCGCCCGGTCACCGATGAAACTCTGTTGTCCCATCTCACTGGTCGACAGCCGTACGGTGTTTACCTTCTGGTCCACACTCGCACGCGCGCCGTCGTGGCCGATTTCGACAGGGAGGACCCCAAACCGCCGCTACGATTCATTCGCCGGGCCGCGACTCATGGGCTCAAAACCTATCTCGAACGATCCAAACACAAGGGCTGGCACGTGTGGATCTTCCTGGAACTACCCGGCGTGATCGCGGCCAAGGCAAGACTCGTCGTTCGGTCGATCCTTGACGATATCAATGAGCCGGCCACAGAAGTTTTCCCCAAGCATGACAGGCTTTCGCAATCAACCCGATACGGGGCATTCATTAACGCGCCTCTGTTCGGGCGCGCATGCCCCAAGGGGCGGACGGTATTTGTCGACCCCGAGCGAGGACTGGCCGCCTACGAGGACCAGTGGGATGTCCTGATCAACGTCAGGCGCGTCGGCGAGGTGCAGCTGGACGAGATCATCAAGGCCAACAGGCTCCAACGCACGGGTGGGACACGATACGCCGCAACGCACTCCTCCGATGCCAAGGATATTTCGCCATCGTTCGGATTGCCCCCCTGCGCACAACGAATTCTGGCGGAAGGTGTTACCCAATACCAACGCGTAAGCTGCTTTCGGCTCGCCCTGCATCTCAAGAGAGCCGGGATCCCACAAGATGTTGCCGTGGGCGCGCTCGCCGTGTGGGCCATGAAGAATCGGCCCGCCGCAGGAAAAGACCTAATCACAGAGGCCGAAGTTGTTGAGCAAACGGCATGGGCGTACGACAAACCCTACCGCAGCTGCGGTTGCGAAGATCCGGCCGTCAGTCCGTTCTGCGGCCCGGGGTGCCCACTGCAACGAACATCGAATGGCCGACCTGCCCCTGCCCGTCGCTGACGCTGGGCGGATGAGAACGAGAAACCGATGTGCGGGAATTGACAGCTGCCCTAAGCGCGGTGACCAGCGATGTGCGCAGACGACCGTGCACAGCGAGTTGGCGTACGGAATTTGCAGCGATGCGTCTAACTTGATCGGTGAGCGGAAAGATGAGCCTCGGCGCACGCGGAACGCTTCCCCGCCTTACGATGCCAGCGTCGCCTCTGGGCGCCGGTCCAGCGCCTTACTGCCGAGTATGGACTGCCGAGTCTCGGCGATGTTTCCGCCCCGCAACCAAATCGACGCCCATAGTCCTTCTGAGAGGAGCTCTGTGCGGTCAGCCAGCCATATGAACCCGGACGGGGGCGTCGCTCGGACCAACTCGCACAATGCCGCGAAACGCGCCGGTTGCTCGGTCAGAATCAACAATCGAAAGCCGCGTAGCTCGGACTTGAGGATCTTCTCATATCGCTTGTACTGCTCGACCGCGATGTACCGCTGATAATTGAAGATCTTCTGGCGAAAACCCCGCCCCACGTATAGAGTGCTGTTGCGTGGCTCGGTACCTCGGTCCGCTTCGAGGAAAAAGAGTAGCGTCTTGCCCAGCTCCGCATGGGTTATTGCGAGCACTCCATCCGGTATGAAGTCAATGTCATCGAGAGTTCCGTCATTGACGAATATTGTCTCATGAATAAATGGGCGGTCATGTGGTTCGCACGCCAGCAAACGCGAATTCGCCGAAAAGAACCTGATCGACAACGCCGGGACGACCCGCGCCATCTCCGCCAATCCGGCACGGAAGTCGTTCACCAGGAGTTCGTGATCAACGCAGCTGATGCCCTTCGCCGTGACCTTGTCAACGGGAAGCGTCGGCTTGAGCAGCCGTCTTGCCTTCAGGAGTTCGACACCGGCATCACCCAGTGAAATCAGTATCTCGGGTCGTCCACGACTCCTTCCGAACGGCCGTCCGCCTACTTCGATCAGGCCTTTACATCGAAGGATCTTCAATCGCCGGCGCAAGGCACTCGCATTCCTCCTAAGCAGCATCGTCAGATGGCGGATGGTCAATAGGCGGTGCTCGGCGATCGTGACGAGAAGCTCTTGGTCCGATTCGCTGAACTGAAAGGCCATCTTCGATCTCGCTTCTGTTCACGTGGTCAACGATCCCGATATCGCCGCAGTGGCAGGCGGCGGAAACGTCGATGTTGTTTCAGCGCATCGTTCGAAGTGGTGATCCTGGCGATCGGGCACACGTGCTGAAACACACGCCTCGATTCTTCCGCATTCCCTTGCGGATGAGGGACGGCGAACTTGCCTCCCAACGATGCAGGACACCTATCCGAAAAGGAACGTAGCCGTGAATCAAGAGCCGCGAAAACCGATCAAGGAGTTCAGAGCAGGCACCGTCAAGGCCGCGATCTGGAAGCAGGAGAACGAGACAGAAGGGCGTATCGCCACCAGGTATAGCGTCAGAATCCAGAAGCGCTTCCACGACAGAGCGACCGGCGACTGGTGCAACACGGACTACTTCTTCGTGAACGACCTCCCTCGGCTGCGCCTCGTTGCCGAGCAGTCCTATCAGTTCATCGCTCTTCATGAATCCGAGGATGCGCAGGATGAGGACTCCCGTGGCTGAGATCAGAACGAACACGCCGGCTGCGTGCCCGGAATCCGACCTTGGTGAATTCGTCGACCGAGCCGAACTGGCCCGCCGATTGGGTGTGCATGAACGCACGATCCGACGCATAGTCGAGCGCGGCGAGTTGCCAAGGCCTTGTCTCAGTTCCGGCGGCCGACCCCGATGGCTATGGAAGTACGTCTTGGCTTTCTGCCAGAAACAGCACGAGAACGCCGTCAAGGTCGATCGAAAGATGCGACGCGAGCTCAAATAGCGGCCTCTGGGGCCGCAGATCGAAACGGCCGACTGGAGGCCTTGGGTTCCTCCAGTCGGTCGTCCCCTTTGATGCTACACAACTCGTTGCTGCGGAAACGGAATGACCCTGAACGAGGGCCGCACTCGTTTCTCTTCGCGCTCGCGCATCTCGCGACGCCCGCGCAGGTTTGTCGTCGCGCCGGCCAGCTCGTAATCGCAAGTATGAACGTAGTAGCGCAGCGTCGTGTTCACGTCCTCATGACCGAGTACCTTTTGCACCAGAGAGATGTTGGACGTCGATCGCGCCAGCCAGGTGGCGAAGCTGTGTCGCAGGTTGTGCGGGTTGGCGTCGAGTTTCTCCGGTGTGCAGCGGCCCATGTCCGAGAACTCGGAAGAGAGCTGGCGTACGTTGTACCGCTCACCGGCACGTGACACGAAGAGCGGACCGCGGTTCGGGTTGCCGCGCTCCTTGAGGTTCAGACGCACCGCCGCGAGCGCGGCTCCGTTCAGCGGAACCCAGCGTTCCTTCTGGCCCTTGCCCATGACGTAGACCAGTTGCTCCTCCTTGTCGACGCGAAGGTCCTCGACGTTGAGGCCGCAAAGTTCGCCGTTGCGCACACCGGTGTTGAGCAGGAACACAGCCAGCCGCCGTTTGCGCCGCACCTCATCCCACGATCTCGGTCCTCGGCCGTTACGCGTCGCGCGCGCCTTGATGGCCCACAGCCAGCGTCCCGCCTGCTCCCTCGTCAGCGGCGTCCCTTCTTTCTTGGTGACAAAGCGCGGGCGCGTGATTCGACGGATCGGGTTCTCGGTGAGGAACCGCTCTTGGACACACCACTCAAACCAAGACGATAGCGTGGCCAGATCATTCGCGACGGTCTTGCGACCTGCCTCGTGGTCCAGGCGAAAGTCGCGCCATTTGATCAGGTCCTGTCGGCAGGCGATGTTCTCGACGTACTGACACGGGAGCTTGTGCTTCTCCCGCCACGCCATGTACCGTGTCACCACGCGCTCCGCGCGCTGTACCGATTGCGGCGTGCACGAGAGCTGCTTCTCTCGAATCCAGAGGGCGTACACCTCCTCCCAGCCTCCGTCGGGGAGGTGCCGACCGGTCTTGACCGCCTCCTCCCAGACCTCGACCTCCCGCAGCCGTGCCTTCGCAGCCGCCCGGGTGCAGCTGCCGAGGTAGGCGCTGCCTTGCATCGTCTGGCCGGCCTTGGGGCCGGCCGCCACCTTGAAGTTCCAGAAGACGCGGTAGTACTTCCCCTTCTGCCGGGTGAGACTCGCCATCACACGCGTCCTTTCCGCGGGTCGTGCCCGCCAAGAAAAGGCCCTGGTGTGTTGGCCGCAGATCGAGCTTCCCGTAAGTGCGAGCGGCAGGGTGGGGCTGTGAATTTCAGCCGGCGGACCCTGTGAAATGCGCCGCGCGCGGAAATCGACTACACAATATACTACACAAAAGTGCCCCTGCCCGCATGTAAGTGCTTGCAAAGAAATGACTTACGAATTGGAGGCGGGGGGAATCGAACCTCGAAACCTGGATCTGCAAGTACTGTTGCGACAAGCACTTGCGCGCATGGGGAATGAGGGCTTGGTGTCCTGCTTGGTGTTGCTCTGCAGCGGCCAGGACGTTGCCCTCGTCGTCGAGGCGTGGCCCGGCCTTTCCTCGTCCTGCAAACAGCTCATCCTTGACGCGGTGATTGAAGGTGGCGGCGAGTGATGGATGCCAGTAAGTGTCATGGGATGCCAGTACGGCGCACGACATCGCTGAACAGAAATATGCGTGCATTGTGCGACCAGGTCGCCCCAGCGGCGGTGCGGGTGTCAATCGGTGACAGCAATGCCCTTTGGGATTATCAACACGAAAACCTCCACGAATGTACGGCCGAACTTCGGTCGCCCTCGCGCGATGCTGCTTGAAGCTCTTGACCAGTATCGCCGGGCAGATGCAGACGGTGGGACGCGACCAGGCAATGTTGGTCCGACGGGAAGGAAGGAGGCGATGCCTTCTTGAAATTCGGTAAGTCGTCCTGGGGGTGCAAGTCCAGGTGCAAGTCCCCTCCGGCCAAAGCTGAGCCCGGCAGGTCGGTAGCGAGCCTTGCGTCGGTTCCGGTAACGGAGGCGGCGATGCGTAGGTGCGCGAGTGTGTGGGCCGCAGGAAACCAGCCTCGAAAAAGCAATCATTCCGGGTGCCCAGGGTGTCCACCGTCCTGAAGGCAGAAGCGCCACCACCGCGAGAAGGGCGAGGCAGTGGCGCACCCGGCGGGGTATGCATGACTGCGGCACGGATACCAAGGACGGCCCAGTAACCTGGGAGGCCCCTGAATCTCCACAGAAGCTACCGGTGCCAGGAGACCCGGTGATCACTCTCCGGCGCGCCGCATGTTGTCGGGCGCACGTGCGGCCGGATCAGAAAAAGCGTCCGATCTGTGGCAGGCCGTCAGCAAGGGGAACCGGAGCGACGGCTGAGGGATCCAGGGGAGTCGGAGGGCGGCAAAGTAGCTACGACACCGGGGAACTTCGGTGGCTCCGTCGGACCCGGTCGAGCGAAGGCTGCCCGTGTTGGTACGAACTTCAGGAGGGAACCATGGACGATGCATTGACGTCGACCGCCATGTCACCGCAACTTCTGAAGGTAGCGGAACGAGCGAGAAGAGAACCCCAAGCCAAGTTTCACTCTCTAGCCCATCTGATCGATGCGGCAGCCTTGGAGCGTGCCTATCATCGCCAGCGGAGTAATGCTGCGGTAGGTGTGGACGGAATCACGAAGGAACAGTACGGGCAGAACTTGGAAGATAATCTAAGGAATCTGCACGAGCGGCTGCGGGCGAAGCGTTATCGTCACCAGCCGATCCGCCGTGTGTACATCCCCAAGGATCAGGGCAGGAGAATGCGTCCTATTGGCATCTCGGCATTCGAGGACAAACTGGTCCAAGATGCCCTGCGTGAAGTGTTGGAGGCGATCTACGAGCAGGACTTCTTGGAAAGCTCGTTTGGCTTTCGACCTCAACGCAGTGCACATGACGCCATCCGGACTCTGAACCGAGCGATTTACAGGAGAGAAGTGAACTGGGTGCTGGAGGCTGACATTGAGTCCTTCTTCGACAGCGTCGATCGCCCGACGTTGTTGGGGATGCTCCAAAAGCGGGTTCCCGACGGGGCGCTCTGGCGCCTCATCGGCAAATGTTTGCGCGCGGGAGTGCTCGATGGCGAGGATCTGTCCTGGCCCGAGCGGGGCATGGCTCAAGGATCTGCTCTTTCACCATTGCTCGGCAACATCTATCTCCATTACGTATTGGACTTGTGGTTCGAACAAGAAGTCAGACCACGGATGAGAGGCAAAGCGCAGCTTATCCGATTTGCCGATGACTTCATCATGTGCTTCGAGCGGCAAGACGATGCGCGACGGGTGATGAGTGTGCTGGACAAACGGATGAAGAAGTTTGGGCTGTCGCTCCATCCGGAAAAGACTCGGTTGCTTCCCTTCCAATGCCCGTCTGCGAACCACAAGGGTAAGGGGCCGGGCACGTTCGACTTTCTGGGTTTTACGCTGTACTGGCAACGAGCCCGTAGTGGTCGATGGGAGATAGCGTGCAAGACTCGGCGTGCGCGTCTTCGGCGCGCCATCAAGGCCGCCTACGATTGGTGCCGTAGCTATCGACACCTACCGGTCAGACAACAGCACGCCGCGCTCGTGAGGCGCATCCGGGGCCATTTCAACTACTTCGGCGTCAATGGGAATACGCGAAGTTTGGTCTTGCTAGACCAACACGTGAAGCGTGCTTGGTTTAAGTGGCTCTGTCGTCGGAGCCACCGGGCGCGTCTCAACTGGGAGCGCTTCACGGATTTGCTCCGTGATTACCCGCTCCCAACACCCCGTGTCTACGTACAGATATGGGAAAGGAAACCGTGAGTCGTACCAGCGGAGGAGCCGGGTGGTGGAAATCTCCAAGCCCGGATCTGGGGAGGGCCCCGGTCGGGTGACCGCCCGGGGCTACTCAACACGCGCTCCTCCGCGTACGAACCGGCGACGCTGAGGCCCGATCATGCAGCGCCGCAACTAATTCACGTCTCTCGGACCGCACTTTCAGCAGTACCGGTGACCGGGCCGTGAGGGACGCCCAGCAGATAGGTAATCCTGAACACGCCGGCAGAACGGACGCGACCGACCTCCCAGGAGTAGCTGCCGGCGCCGAGGTCTTTCGTTAGATTACATAGTTCTTGAGGTGAATACGTTCTCAGGCACGACACCACGCCATCCCAGAACCCCGCAAGCATCCATATTGGGATCGCGTAGGTCCACAGCAGACGCTGCCAGCTAAAGGGGCGAATGAAGGGGGTCACCAGCCAGACAAACACCGGACCAACAAGAAGAGTGGGCACCCAGATCAAGAAGTTCCTTTCGGTGAACTCGAATATGCCGATCCCCTGGTTCTTACGGACGGCGTCGCAAATAATCTCGCGAGCCGCAACAACATCAAAGTGGTGGAAAGAAGCGAACAGAGTCCGGAAGCCTTCAAGGTCGTAGGGGACGTCGGTTGCATCGACTGGTACCTCGGAGTACAGGACTCGGCCAGGCGACGCCTCGGCCAGGCTGCGGAACGCAGGAACATTAGGATACTTGTCGGTCAATGTGATCGTGATGGGAACTCCTTCATCGTCATCTAGTTCCTCCAACACGGATAGGACGGGACGGCCTGCTCCCGAGCACAGGTCAACCACTCGCCGGCACTGCATCGTCTTCAGGATAACCTTCAATCTCGGGACGATCGGCTGGTACAGACAGAATCTGACGGCAAAGAAAGCCATCACGTCGGTCAGCACGTTGCGCCACGCGCTCGGGAACCACCGCAAATCATGGAATTCGAAGAGGTGGAATCGCCTCATCGCGTACCCGCATTCCCGGTTTGCACTACCACATAAGCCGTCACAGCGGTGAAGGCGAGCAACGGCACCGCCGTGCAACAGTAGGCCCTTGGCGGCGTCGCGGCGATGAGCGACCCGCCGGTAGCAATCATCCCGTCTGAACCGCCCGGGAACCGCCGCACGGCCGCGTATGGTGGCGACGCATTGCTCACTTCGCAGCCGTAATCGTCCGCGCCATCAGATTTCGAATCGTTGTCCATTCAGCCTCGGGCACTCGCAGAAAGGCATCGACGACCTCCGGGTCGAAGTGCGAGGCCTTGCCTGTTTCGATTTCCCGCCGCGCGGCGGCGTAAGGCATAGCATCCTTGTATGGACGCGCGGAGGTCAACGCGTCGAAGACATCGACCACCGCGAAGATTCGCGCGCCGTGTGGGATGTTCGTCCCGGCCAGACCGCGCGGGTATCCAGTGCCGTCGTACTTTTCGTGATGGGCATATACAATTTCCTGAGCCTCGCGCAGAAAAGGAACGGGCTCCAGGATTCTCCGTCCGAGTCCCGGGTGCTGTCGGATGCACTTCCATTCTTCTTCAGAGAGCCTCCCACGTTTGAGAAGGACCGCGTCGGGGACGCCGATCTTCCCGATGTCATGTAACAAGGCGGCAAGGGCAAAGACCCGCTTCCGGTTGGGGGCAACTCCGAGTTCCTCTGCAAGCCTCAGCGTGTAGGCACGGACGCGCAACGAGTGGAGTTCCGTATCGTGCTCGCGCATGTCCAAGGCGGCAACCAGCGCATTGACAACACCCTCGTACGCGCCGGCGAGTTTCCGCAGCGCGCCCTTCTCGGCATCGGCGAAGAAGCCAGCGATCATGGCGCCCAGCCAGATTGTGACGATCTCGCCGGCCTGATTGAGATTTTCGGCACGCTGACCGCCCCATTGCCAGACCACATGGGGCACATAAACCAGCGTGATCAGCCCGGCCGTGAGAAGTGCGGCACGAAGGTCGAACCAGATCGCCGCCAGAATAACGGGCAGTAGATAGAGTTTGCGAAGGAAGATATGAACCGCGTGAAACCAGTCCTGCCCTTGAGGTGTCCACCAGTGCGCGCCCGTCACGGCGATGACAAGCAGCGCAATGACGGATACACGCAGCCTTGAGTCGACAGCGCTTGTGGCGCCAGTTGAAACCAGATCGTTCATACAAGGCCTCGCTCGCAGGGCAAACGCGGGCCACGCCAGGATCAGCCGCCGAGTGCGCCGCGGATGGCGTCGCTGGTGACGGTGTTGATCAGGGCGTTGATGAACGAGATCAACTGGCCCTGTGCAACGCTCTGAACGTCGGACGGCGTCAAACATCCAGCCTGAAAGACGAGCATAACGCTCGAGACAATGAACATCAGTGCTCGGTTTGTGGACTTCATATAATCACCATATTGAATCATTAGCCGTGAACTTGAAACGTCGCTCGGTCATTTTCATCCGGGATCCCAGAAACCTGTTGGGGGCAGGTTCTGCGCACGCAGCCTGGCAGAAGCTGGCGAGGGCGATGTAACTCTATGGCTCCCAGCATATCCAGCGTTCCGACTACCGGGTCAGGCAGATACGTTTACCCGTGCACGTCGATCGTCTCGCCACATTTCATACTGTTTGGCGAAGAAAAATATCACCGGATAAATCACCAGTTCCATGATAAAGCTGGTCGCCAGGCCTCCTATCATCGGTGCTGCCAGCCGCCGCATGGTATCGGCGCCGGTGCCCGTGGCCCAAAGCAGGGGCACGAGGCCGATGAAGGTCGTCGCGACGGTCATGGTCTTGGGTCGAATGCGCATGACGGCTCCGTCGTGGATCGCATGCCAAAGGTCATCGAGGTTGTTCATGCGGCCTTCGGACTTGAACCGGTCGTGGCTGTTTTCCAGGTACAGGAGCATTACCATCCCGGTCTCAGCGTCGAGGCCGGCCAGAGCGATCATGCCAATGTAGACTGCAAGGGACACGTTATAGTCGAGGGCATAAAGTATCCAGATCGCGCCGACAAGACTGAACGGGACGGCCAACAGCACAACGCCCGTGCGGAACCAAGATCGCGAGTGGAAGTAGAGTAAGAGAATGATGAGCACGGCAGTGAACGGAACGACGACTGCCAGTCGCCGGTTCGTTTCCTGAATGTATTCGTACTGCCCGGACCAAACGATGTTGTACCCTGCCGGTAGGTCGATCGCCTCGGCGACGCGGGCTTTGGCCTGGTTGATCCAGCCGACGACGTCCGTCGTCGTCAAGTCCACATAGATCCAGGCGGTCTTACGAGCGTTCTCGCTCTTGATTTGTGGCGGACCCTTGAGGACGCGCACATCGGCGAGTTGGGCCAGGGGCACCTGCGCGCCGCCCGGCGTAGCGACGAGCGTTCTCTTCAGTGCCGGTAGATTGTCACGCAGCTCACGCTTATACCTGAGATTAACGGGATACCGCTCCAATCCCTCGACGGTCCAGGTCACGTTCATGCCGCCTAGCGCCGACAAGATCACGTCCTCGACATCTTCGATCCGAAGTCCGTATCGCGCGACTTCGTCGCGGTTGATATCGAAGTCGACGTAGTTGCCGCCAACTGTCTTTTCCGGGTAAGCACTGAGCGTACCGGGAAGGACGCGCACTTCTGCGGCGATGCGCTCGGCGAGACCGCCAAGTACGCTGAGGCTGTCACCCATAATCTTGATGCCGACCGGCGTCTTAATGCCGGTCGACAACATGTCGATGCGAGTCTTAATCGGCATAGTCCAGGCGTTCGTGAGGCCCGGGAAACTAACGACTTCATTCAGTCCTGAAATGTGCTCTCCGCGGTCCTCGTAACCGTACGTCAGCTCATCGATTGTGATCGCGCGCTCCTTTGGCCACAACCAGCGGGCACCGGTCCACTCCTTCATCCACTCAGGCCACGAATCGTAGAACCGATCGACATGGCGCGTGCGCCACTTCTCGCGATCTGGCTCCAACATGATGGTTGTTTCGACCATGGACAGCGGGGCGGGATCTGTGGCGGTTTCCGCGCGGCCGATCTTTCCAAAGACGTGATGCACTTCTGGGAAGCTCGCAATGAGTGCATCGGTCTGCTGGAGAAGTTCGCGCGCTTTGGTAATACTGATTCCCGGATCGGTGGTGGGCATATAAAGGAGATCGCCCTCGTCCAGCGGCGGCATGAACTCTTGCCCCAGCCCTGGAAACCAACGCGCCAGTTGTGGAAACGCATCGCTCACCGGCGGACCGATGACAGGAACGCCGCGGATTCCGAGGAAGGGCACGAGACTGCTCAAGACGAGAACCACTGCAAGCACGAGCGTCGTCTTGCGAAATCGCATGGCGATCGAGAAGAAAGGATTGTAGATCCACTGCAGTACCTTGCTGATGGGATTGACGCGCTCGTGGAAAATCTTCTGTGGCACCAGCAACATTCCGATCAGAATCACCCATGCGAACGCGATCCCACGGCGGTAGGTCTCGAACTGCCCCAAGGGCATCACCAGCAGCAAACCGGCCGGCAGCAACATCGCACCCAAGGTGATGAGCAGGTTTCGCTTCCATCCCCACGCCTTCGGTAAGACGCGGGAGGTGATAAGCGACAACATCAGGACAGGGATAATCGTAATCGCCAGGATCGATGCCGCCGCCATCGAGAAGGTTTTCGTGTATGCTAGAGGTTTGAAGAGTCGACCGCTCTCGTCCCCGAGCGCAAAGACCGGCATGAAGCTCACGGTGATGATGAGCAAGGAGAAAAACAGGGTCGGGCCCACTTCCCTGGCGGCGTCGATGATCAAGTCGACGCGTGGCCGATGAACGGGCGTGTTGCCTGCCGCGAGTTCTTCATGGATGCGGTCCTCCTCGCGATCCAGATGCTTGTGCGAGTTCTCGACCATGACAATGGACGAATCGACCATCACGCCGATTGAAATTGCGATGCCGCCGAGGCTCATGATGTTGGCATTGAATCCCAAATAATGCATCACGATCAGGGCGCATAGGACGCCGGTCGGTAAGACGAAAATGGCGACGAGTTCGCTGCGGGCGTGCAATAGAAACAGGATGCACACCAGGCCGACGACGATCATCTCCTTAATGAGTGTGTGGGTGAGCGTTTCGACCGCGCGCTCGATGAGGCCGGACCGGTCGTATTCGGTGACAATGTCCACACCGGGCGGAAGCCCCTGTTTGAGCTGATCGAGTTTGTGCTTGACATTGCGAATGATTTGCAGGGCGTTCTCACCGAATCGCATCACGACGATGCCGCCAACGACCTCCCCCTCGCCGTCGGCCTCGGCCAAACCACGGCGCAGCTCCGGGCCGAGTTGAACGTCGGCGATGTCCCGCAGGTAAACCGGTGTGCCGGTAGACGTCGCGCGGATCACGATCTTGCGCAGGTCTTCAAGCCCTTGCTTCGATCGCACGCGCCAAATGGGTGTGCCCGCCTGCTGAGCATCGGTAACCTGTTTCGGCGTGAGCGTAGCCAGATAACCGCGCCCACGCACCATGTATTCGGTTTCGGACATCTCCAGCACGCGACCGCCCACGTCGTTGTTGGAACCGCGGATAGCCATTTTGACGTGGCTGAGCGGGATGTTGTAGGCGAGAAGTCGATCCGGATCGACGACGACCTGATACTGCCGCACGTAACCGCCCACGGCGGCCACCTCGGATACACCCTCCATGGCGGTCAACTCGTAGCGTAGATACCAATCCTGGAAACTGCGAAGCTCGGACAGGTCGTACTCAGCCAGTACGAGATCCGTCCTCCCGTCCCACGGACACTTGCCTCCGTGCTCGAACATGCGCACCCGTTCGAGCTTCTCGCGGACCTGGTCCGGCGCGTCTTCCGCTGTGGCATACCATGTACCCGGTTCATCCGGATGGCGGTACATGCCGTCGACGTGATCGGGGCAGTAGTAGCCGTTGCGTAGCGAGTATTCGTAAACCCAGCCGACGCCTGTTGCGTCGGGCCCGATCTGCGGTGTTATTCCTCTGGGCAGTCGGCTGGATACGTAGTTGAGATACTCCAAGACGCGGGACCGCGCCCAATATATGTCTGTGCCGTCTTCAAAGATGATGTACACAAAGGAGTAACCGAACATGGAATAGCCGCGGACGACCTTGGCGTAGGGGACAGCGAGCATCGAAGTCGTGAGCGGATAGGTGACCTGGTCCTCGACGACCTGTGGCGCTTGCCCGGGATATTCCGTGAAGATGATGACCTGCACGTCGGAAAGATCGGGGATGGCATCGAGGCGGATGTTGTAGATGGTCCAGATGCCGCCGAGAATGATAAACGACGTGAGAATAAGAACCAGCAGACGGTTCCGACAACAGTATTCGATGATCTTGGCAATCATTTCGCTTTCCTTGTCCGGCGCGCGATTGACGGCTGCACCAGTGGCTGCGGCGGCTCGGTTGCTCTACTTGATTCCTCTCAGTTCGCCACAGTTGAGCATTTTGAATCCGTAATAGGGGTTGGCCTTCTCCTCGGCGGGCTGAAGCCAGTCACCCTTGCTCATTGGGCAATGATAAAGATACAGCTTCGGCCAGCGCGTTTTGTCCGGACGTGCGTACTCGACAAGGACGCTCACCGCCGCGCTCAGTTCGACGAACGTCACGCGATCGGTCTCTAGCTTACCTGTGATCTTCAGCGCCGCGGCGTGCAGGCGCTTCGCGGCCTGTGCCGCCTCCGGCGGCAGGTTTACGCCGGGCTCGGAGATGTGTTTGGACAGCGTCTCCGAAGCCGAAACCAAGCCTAGCGCATGCAATGTCAAATCCTTCGTGCGATCCGAAGCCAGCAGACGTTGCAGCTCGAGGTAGTGCTCCATAATGTAATCCACTTGCGCCGCGACGTGCTCCGGAGCGGCCACGGGTCTCTTGAGCGCCGATTCTGGGACGAGTTGCATGCCGCAGATCGAACACGTGCCCGGTGCAGCCGACCGTATCTCCTGCGGGTGCATCGGGCAGGCGTAGGCGACTCCCGCCTGCACGGATCGCTCATCGAGAAGATCTTTGGCCCACGCAACTTCCTCGATCGGTTTAAGGCGCATGCCACACTTCGGACACTCTCCGGGTTCGGCGGCGAAGTGCCAACAGATCTTCATCGAACAGGTGTACTTGGCGCCGAGCGGGATGGCGGTCCGAAGGGCTTCGCCAGACGCCGCCGACGAGGTGGATGCGAGTTCGCTGCCGCAGATCGTGCAACGTCCCACCTTGTCGCTGTGCACGAGCGGGTGGATCGGGCACCGATAGGGTGCAACATCCGCAAGACCCGGTGAGGCCGGCACATTTTCGCTTGCCATCTTCTCGTCCAGCCACACACCGCGGTACGCGGCCATGCCCCGCCCGCAATGCGGACAGTTGCCCGGAGTAGCGCTGACGGCGGAGGCGTGCTCCGGATCCGGGCACGTGTACATCACCTTAAACGGCGCCAACGCCCTCCCACAGCGCGGACACTCACCGCCGGTGTCGGAGAAAACATGCTGGTGATCCGGGCAGGTGTAGGCGACTTCACCGCCGTCGGCGGCTCGCTGCGCCCGTATCCATTCCAGGTCGTCAAGCGGTTTGAGTTTCATGCCGCATCGCGGGCACTTACCGGCTTCCGCGGAAAAGTACGGACCCTGGTCGGCTGCGTCGGTCTCGTCTGGGTGCCGATCCATCGGGCAGGCGTACTGTGCGTCGGCAGGTATGCCGCCCTCTGTCATTGAGGGAGCAACGGACGAGGCGACTGTACCGGCCTTGTACTTGTCCGCCCAGGAAAACTCGCCAATCGGTTTGAGCTTCATCCCGCAGTGTGGGCATTGGCCGGGCTTGTCGGAGAAGTAAGGACCCTGGTTCGCCGGATCGGTCTCGTCGGGGTGCTTTTCCATCGGGCAGCTGTAGGCCGTCCCCTCAGGCATCGTCGGCGCTTCATGCATGCCGGCCATCTCTTGGTCGGGCGAGTGTCCCGCGTGACCGCCTGATTCCGGCGCACGCTTCGTTGTCTTGGCCCGCTCCGCCTCCATCATCTTGGCGACGGCTTCCTTCAACTTGCTCTCCGCGTCAAGCATAAACTGGCCGCTCGTCACGACGATTTCACCCTCGTCGAGACCGTAGAGAACCTCAACCATGCCGTCCTCCGCCTCGACGCCGACCTGAACGTCGCGCGGCGCGAACTTGCCTCCGCCAAGATCCACGAAGGCCACCTGCCGGGTCCCGGAGTCGATGTAGCTCTCGCGGGGCACGAGAATCGCATCGCGCTGCAGCTCCGACTCCAATCTGATGTTTGCGTACATGCCCGGCTTGAGTTGCATGTCGGCGTTCTCAAACTCCAGGCGGACCTTGATTACGCGGGTCTGCGGTTCCAGGTAGGGGTAGATGTAGACGACCTTCCCCACGAACCCCTCACCGGGAACATAGGGAAGAGTCATCGTGGCATTCTGCCCGACGCTGATCCATGGAAGCTGGTATTCGTAAACGTCAACGTAAACCCAGACGCGGGACAAGTCGGCAATCGTATAGAGGCGCATCCCCGGCTTGATGTACATGCCTTCGAGCGCCATCTTCTCCGTGACGATCCCGGAAGCTGGCGAATGGATCGCGAGGGTCTTTTCGATCTTTCCCGTCGCACGAAGCGTCTCGACCTGCTCGTCCGACACGTCGAGGTACTTGAGCTTGGTCAAGGCGGCCTCGACCATCTTGACAGCTTCCTCGCGGGCGGGAGCGAAGGTGCTTGCTTCGAGACGTGGTAGAGTCTGCACCGCGGAGAGGTATTCCTGTTGAGCGGCATAGAGCTCGGGTGAATAGACGCTGAACAGAAGTTGGCCCCGTTCCACGTGCTGGCCCGTTTCGTCGACGCCCAGTTTTTCGATCCAGCCGTTGAACTTTGTGTCGACAAACGTGACGAGTGGTTCGTTGTAATCGATGCGCCCCACCGTTCGAATCGTCTTGATCAACGGGCCGCGCTTCACGGTGGCCGTGCGGATGCCCATGTTCTGGGTGGTGACGGGATCGATGCGAATGGTGTGCGCAGAGCCTGATTCCTCTTCGTCTGCGTACACGGGGACGAGATCCATCCCCATAGGGCTCTTGCCCGGCTTTTCCGAAATGTAATTGGGGTCCATCGGGGCGCGCCAGTAGAGCACTTTCCGCTCTTTGGATGCTTTCGCGCCACTGCCGGTGTCATCGCCCTTCTTAAGGGGGGTGAGCTTCATGTGGCAGATCGGGCAGTCGCCCGGGCCCTTCTGAAGGACGTTGGGATGCATGCCGCACGTGTACCACTGATCGCCATCTGCCGCGGTCGCATCTGTGCCGCTACCCATGTCGCTCGAGGACGGCCCGGTTCCGAGACGGTGCGACAGTGCGTATCCTCCTATTCCGCCACCGGCGAGAGCCACGACCACGAGAACCACCGTGAGCGTTGCGCGGGCTGATCGCCTGTGCACCTGTTGGGCTACCCGCGGGAAACCGCATCGTGCGTGCAGCTGCTTATCCAGCGGTTCGATTCGTCGTCGGCTCGTGCCAAAGGTACGTCGTGCTGACATTACGGTTCTCCCACTTCGGGCAAACTCAGGCCAATGGCCTGCTCCAGATCGGCGACACTGCGTTCAAGTTCGCCCATCGAGCGGTAGTATTGAATCGTGAAGACGAGCCACTTGCGCCAGTTGTCGATGACGTACAGAAAGTCACTCGTTCCTGCCGTGTACGAGGCCTGTGACACGTGATACGTTTGCTCGGCCTGCGGAATGATCGTGTCGCGAAACAGCCGTGCGAGTTCCTGTTGAGCCTTAACGCGTTCGAGGGCATCCTCTATAGCAAACTCGACGCGATTCTGGGAGGATCTGAATTGCGCGCGTGAAGCGGCGAGCCGCCGTGTCGCTTCTTCAATTCCCCCGTGAATCTTGTCGTACCAGATGGGCAGGCTGAAACCGAAAGTGATGGCCCAGTTGTCGGTGCCGTCTTCGCTCATCTTGGACACGGTTGGCCTTTGCCCGGTCACTGGGTTAGGAGGGGGCCGGAACGCGTCGCGCGGCTCCATGGACATCCACTCAAAACCGAGGGCAAAGTCCGGCCAGTAGGCGAGCTTGGCCAGTTCCACGGATTCGCGATCGCGCTCGATCTGATGTTTGATTCGATTCAAATCCGGGTTGGCGTCGACGGCCTTCGCAATCAGATCATCAATGGCAAGGGCGACTTGCCGGATTCCAAATTCGTCTGGAGGCTGAATCTCAGTTTGCGGCTGGCGATCAAGAACCTCATTCAGGCGGGCTACGATCGTGACACGTCGTTGTCTCAACGCGATGAGTTCGGCCTCGAGATTGGAAAGCTCCACTTGGGCGCGCAGCACGTCGTCCTGGCTGCGCCGACCGGCGGCGAGTTGTGACCGGGCCACGTCGATGAGTCCGCGCAACAGATCCTGGTTCGCTTGCGTGACGTCGATGCTGCGATCGACGACATAAAGCTGGAAATAGGCGCGCTTGACATCCGCGATGACGCGGAGCCGAGTGGCCTGCCATTGCTGCAGTGCGATGCGTGTGTCCTCGACGGCCATGCGACCGGCACGGTCGAGCTTTTCCGGAACAGGTAGCTTCTGGGAGACGCCAAGAATGAAGAAGTTGTCACCCTCGGCTGTCCGAACCGGTTCGGGCAAAATCTTCATGTTCAAAAACGGGTCAGGTAGTGCCGTGACCTGGCGGATACGCTCTACCTTGGAACGCGCCGTCTCCTCGCCGGCCTTGACATCCGGATTGCGCTCCAGGGCGAGGACGATGAAGTCGCGAAGGCGCTTTTGCACCTGTGGTTGCGTCGACGTGCCATCGGGGAGAGATTTGTCATTTGCTTCCAACGGTGACTGCGCGTAGGCCCCGGCGATATCGCCTTGAGCATCAGCTCGCTGCCTCACGTACGAGGAGAGTTCGCGCGACCCACTCTGGTAAATCGCACAGCCTTGCACAAGGATCGCCAACGCGGCGATCGACGAGAGGAGGAACAACACGGATCGGAAACGAAAGGAACTCTCAACCATTGCCTATGACCTCCCGCCGCAACCTGTTTTCGAGTTGTCGAGCACGTTCATTCTCATCCTCAAGTTCGGCTTGCATGTCCTCAACGCTCTTCAGCAAAGCACGGAACTTCCGATCGAGCTTCGACGCGAGCTCGTCCCAGCTACCCGGCGCCTCGGGTCCTTCTGCGGAAAGCATACCGCGTGTCGCGTCCGCTGTTGACTGATCGGCCCGAGAAATCGCAGCACGGGCTGGTTTTCGCGTCCTGGACGGTGTGCGCCGTTGGGACGGCAGCGCTCTTGAACTTGTGGTCGGGGGGGCCAAGTTCGTCATTCGTCCGGCGACCTCGTCTGGATGACCACTTCCGCGTGGTCGCTGAATCTTCGGGCCAGCCGGCTGGAGATCGAATCTAGCTCGCGCATCGGCGCTCGGTCGACGATACGCCGGTCCGGACCGATGACGATGATTTCACCCGCGGCGTCAGCGTCGTATAGATCACGGACTTGTGACCGACCGTCGCAGATGCTGAAGATGTGCGGCCCGCCCTCCAAGAGGTGGCAATCGCTGTGATACCGACAGCCGTCTCTCGACCAGTGGATGTCAAAGCCGACGGTTTCCGAGTACCCGGGCTCTTGGTTCGGCTGCACCAGATCGACAAGGGCCGCAGACACAGGGCCGTGGAGGTCTTCGCCACATTCCGAGAACACCAGCACGGTGAAGTCGCCGAGATTCTGACTCAAATCCTGTGCCGTTCCACGTTCATCCTGGAAGGTAAAATTCGGAAAGCGGTTCCCCACGTCGGCCTGGATGACCCTCCCTCTTCGAGCCTGCGGAGATACGCATCCGGTGAGCAACGCAAGAGGTGCGAGTGCGATGAGTATCGTTGATTTCATAACTCAACTCCTATTTACAATTGCAGACGAAAACCAGTTGCTTCATCCGGTTAGATGCATGCCGACACGATTTCCTTCCGAAACTGCCGCGGATATCGTGCTCACTTAAGGCCACAAGTGGTCTGGGCCGAATACCAGGCTGCCACCGAGGAACCCGACCGCGCCGACAAGCGCCGACGCCGCAATCAACCCTGTCGCGTAGGCGACAAACCATCTGCCGCTCAACCGACGCCAACGCCAGAGGCGAACACCGCTAAGGACCAGCAGGAGGATCATCAGGGCCGTCGCGGAAAACTGATGCCACTCGACGTAGCCGTGAAGCGCCGGCGAAAAGCGCATAGAATCGTGGGCAATGTTGCCGGTGACGACGCCGACGATGGAAGACGCCGCGGCTAGCACAAGCGCAGGTACGTCGGCGTAGGCGAATAGTTTTCTGCGCGACGCGAGCCAGCCAAGCGTTGCGACCAGCGCGATCGGGGTCCCTGCCAGCGGGAGGTGAACCACGATCGGATGAATGCGCGCTAAGAACGGTGTTCTCGGTTCGTCGGACGCGTGGTCGTGTCCGTGTTCCGCGGCGCCCCCCTTCGACGTACGCTCGTGCTTGGCCTGATCTGGCTTGTCGTCGGCAAGAACCGCTGTGTTGCCAGCGTACCGTTCCGGGTTCGCCCGGAACTTCTTCAGGCAGTTGTCGCAACAGAACGCGATCGTCTTGCCGTGATACTGCGTGGTAATGGCCGGATCGGCCTCTTCCAGGCTCATCACCGGGCACATCTTGTTGACCGGCGCCTGTGCGAGGGTCTCGGGCACGCGGGCCAACGCGACAACAATGAATACCGCGGTGATCACCGAGTACCGGTGCCACACGGGGGATTGGGAATAGGATGACACGTGGCGTTTCATGGTATATGGTCAGCCGAAGCCGTTTGCCGGATGGCCGATGCAGCATGTCGTTCCCTCACACAGAAGGATGTGCAGAATCAGCGCGACCGGTCGGTGTGCTGTATTCTCCAGGGGTTCTCAGCGTTTACGATCGACCGTTAGCGGAAGCGCGAATGTCTCAATGATCGTGATCGTGCCCGCTGTGGTCATGCGACTCGTGGTCGTGACCCGCTTTCTCGCCTTCATCGTGTGCCATCTCTTTCGGATTCACCGTGAAGCCCTGAGCGACCAGATTGGGCGCGTACTTGACTGGATCAGCGAAGAACTTCTTGTCGCAGCCCTTGCAACAGAAGTAGATGTTCATGCCGTTTGCGGCCGTCGTGAAGGACTTCGGGTCGATGTCCTCGCCCATTACGGGGCACTTGGTCTGGTAGGTGTAGCTGTTCGCCAGCGTAGCGGCGTACTTGTTTGGGTCGCGCTTGTACTTGTTGACACAGCCCTTACAGCAGAAGTAGACCTTGTTACCGTTGCTTTCGACGAACACATCCAGGTCGACCGGCTCCTTGGATACGGGGCAGGTGACCTGAACCTTCGGCCGCGCCGCCATCGCTTCCCGTTGCGCCGCGACCTTCGTCGCGTACTTCGCAGGGTTGGCCTGGTACTTGGACACGCAGTCCTTGCAACAGAAGAATACCGGCCCCTCATCGGTGGCCACACTCACGGCCAGGTTGATCGGTTCGCCCATCACGGGGCACATCGGAAGCTCCTTTGCCGGCGACATGGCCATCTTACCGTGGTCACCGTGACCTTCGTGTTGTGCCCATACCGGCATCGCAGCCAGACCCAAAACCGCGACGCATCCCACAGCAGACTTCTTGACGAAAGTATTCATCGTAGACAATCTCCTTCGATACGAATCCAACGGGCATCCCGCCCAAACCCCACGGTTTGAGTTCGTGATCCCGGCCCTTACTTCCAATTGGATGCACAGGCCCTGCGGTTCCTTCCATCGCTCTTGAGAAAAGAACCGGGCCCTGACATGCCTCTCGAATTCAGGCGGCCTGCAGGGCTTTCACAGGGTCCTGAACGGCCGCAAGGCCCGCGGCCGGCAGCGCGCCGACGGCGGAGAGTATCGTTGTCGTAACAATAGTGACCCCGGCCAGGTCAAGGGCTGGAAGGATGCGCAAGGTCGATCCCGCATCCTGTCCGAGGCTGATCGCCACGCCTACCAGAAGGCCCACGACCGCGCCGGAAGCGCCGAGAAGAGCGCCGCGGGTGAGGATCATCGAGACGATAGTCCACGCGGACCCGCCCACCGCAACCAACGTGGCCAGTTCAAGGCGGCGCTCGGTGCCGTTCATGTACGACCAGATCAGGACGCTGACTGCGATAACTACACCGGTGACCAAGTACAAGACGCGCCGGTGGTCGCGCAATGTCGTATGCATCGACTGCTCGGCTGTTTCGCCCCGTTGGGTGGTCAGCGCCGTCATATTCGTATGGCGCGCGGCGATCGAGACTGCAAGCGCATCTACGTCGGCGCCCGGGGCCGGAAAGACGCGCAGTTCATTATAGGAATCAGGCAGGCTGAACATCTGCTGCAGGCGCCCAAGATGGAGAAAAACAGCAGAGTCATCCTGGCTCGCGGTCGCCGGAACCACCGCGAGGACTTCAAAGGGATGCCCTTGTAGTTGTACCGTTTCTCCCGGTGTGATGCCCAGTTCGGTCGCCAATTCCGCGCCGATGAGTAACTGATTCTCGCCCAATTGCCGAAACAGATCCGATGGCGCGACAACGGTCTCCGGCACGACACCTACGACGGGAATCCGACGCCCGCCGTACGGAACCTTGAGCGACAGTCGCCCCTCGATGGATGACACGAACGATCGGAATTCGCTACGCAGACGGCGAACGTCCGTCCCATGGAACGGTGCTGTCTCCAGTTCGAATCGGGCCAGGTCTCTCGCTGTCTTTTCTCGGGGGATGACCCGGATTGCCGGACCGATCTGGTCAAGATCCGCGGCTACCGCGGCTTCGCGCGCCCTGGCCACCAACTCGAGGCCGGCGGCAAACGAAACGGCAAGCGCGATCACGCTGACCGCGATGGCTGTTCCAAAGCGGCGTTTCGTTAGCTCCTGTATGGAAAGCCACATGGCCGGGGTCATAGCGTTGCCTCTGCTACGCACATGCACGGCTCGTCCCTCACGAGGTTTGCCTCTTGAAGGGTCACGAGGCGCGTCCCCTGCTCTGCGAGGCGCGGGTTGTGGGTGGCCATCATGATGGTCTGGCCTCCGGCATTGAGATCGCGGAGCACATTCATCACATCGCCGGTCATGGACTCATCCAAGTTGCCGGTCGGCTCGTCGGCGAGAATCACATCGGGATCGTTGATGAGGCTCCGACAAAGCGCGACGCGCTGCCGTTCGCCGACGCTCAGTTCCGACGGCCTGTGCTTCAGACGTTCCGAAAGCCCCAGGCGTTCGAGCAGAGTGCTGGCTCGTCGAAGGCTGACACCTCTCGACTTACCGGCCAGCACGGCCGGAACGATGACGTTCTCGAGGCAACTAAGGTACGGCACGAGATTGAATGTCTGGAAGACGAAGCCAATGCGCGTTCGACGCCACGCAGCGCGCCTGGACGGACTCAACCCGTAAACGTCCGTGTCGTCAAACAAGACACGCCCCTCGGTCGGATGCTGCATGCCTCCGATCGTAAACAGAAGCGTGCTCTTGCCGCTTCCACTGGGGCCGACAATCATGACGAGTTCGCCGGGGCCAACGTCGAGCGAGATGTCACGAAGAGCCGTGACGGGAGAGCCGTTCTTGCCGGGAAAGCGCTTTGTCGCTTGGTCAATGTGAATCATTTCATACCTCCCTGAGTACCCTCGTCGGATCGAGGCGTGCCGCCCAGAATGCCGGGATCGCCGCGGCCGCCACGCTCACGACAAGGGCGAGCGTTATGGTCGGCGCCAGCAAGCCGCTCGGAACGGGCAGGCTGATGCCGATCAGTCGAGCGGCTATGTCCTCGGTCAGTGGGAACCCCAGCCAGTAGCCGGCCAGACCGCCGAGAAGGCCGATGATTGCGGCCTTACTTGTGAACAAAAGCACGACGAACCATGGTGAAGAGCCCGTGGCCAGTAGCAGCCCGATCTGCCGGATCTGCCGGCGCACCTGTGATGCAATAAGCCCAATCACGATGGCGGCGATGAGTGCGACCGTGATCGCCATCGCGACTTTCGAGTAGCGTTTCGCCGTGGCCACCGTTCCCTTCTGGGCCTTGAGCATCCCGGCAATGGTTACGGCTCTGGTTCCGGGAAGGGTATCTTCAACTTGCGAAGCCAGCTTGGGAACGTCCAAGCGACACCAGCAGCCGGCGAGGCGCATCGCGTTGAGCTGTTCAGGGCGGTCGAGTACGTCCTGGGCTAGGTCGAGCGGTCCAAAGACGCCGACATCCAGCCCGTCGGGTGGCGTCTGCACCACGTTCGCGACGGTCAGTTGATACCCGTTGACGTCCACATGGTCGTTTGGTTTGACGGCAAGTTTGTCCGAAGCAGTATTGCCAATGATGACCCGGTCGGACGAGAACGGATCGGCGACACGCCCGCGCTTCATTGTTTGTTCGCCGACAAGTACGAGTGGAACGCCCTTCGGCTCGACGTTGCCGTACAGGCGCGATTGGATAAGACTGATGGGTGTGCGCAATTCGGGGGACTCGAGGATTCGATCCGGGTACGAGTCCGGCATCGACGCTTCGCCATAGTCCATGGCGTAAAAGCTGGAGAGATTCGTCGCCTTGGGAACGACGAGCATGTTCTTGCCGAGCTTGTGCGCAAGCTCGTGGACTTGCGCCTCGGTTGATGCAGACAACGCACGCTGCGTGGTGAGTGTCGCGACGACGGCTGCCACGACCACCGACGTAAGCACGATCTCGAACCAACGATGCAACAGGCTCCTTGTGAATAGTACGATCATGTCGCTTCGACCCTCCGCATGATGTTCACTGCCGGTACACGGCCCGTCTCGGCCGTCTTAACATCCAAACCGTTGTACGCCGAATTCGCTTGAGGCGATGGCGTGACCAACCGTCTACCCGGTCCGCCCGTTCCGGTTACCGAATCCAAATCGCCTCGTGAGAACATACTCTTCCGTATCCGCCGCATCTCTTCGTCAGCGGTCTTCCCGCACGCGAGCAGGGACGCAAGTAGGAATCCCGTGCAAAACGCCGCGGCTGCGATGATTCCGATCCACATGGTTGTTCGATCCACGTCACCCGTGTGCGACCAAAGGGCGAGACGCCCCGTGGCGCCCACACAGGATTAGATGCATGAACCATGCGACGTCTTCCAAACCCGGCCGACAATTCCCGCTCGTTCGGGCAAACCGCTTCGGTACCGATAATGCAGCCTGTTTGGATGCTCGCTGCCGCATTTGTCCTTCTTCCCTCCGCGGGTTGTTACCGTGCCTCCGCCGCCCAGCCGCCGGCGTGGGATATCCTAGAAGCTAATGATCGTATTGAACGTGACCCGATGCTCTTGCAGGTTTTCTGAAGCGCTTTCCAACGGCACCTCATACGTCAGACCAACGGAAACATTGTCCCTCGCCTGCCAACGAAACCCGAAGCCCGCAGAGAAGAAGTCACGGCCGGTGACGTCCGTGGCCCCAAGGCTTCCGACATCGAGGTAATCGGCGTTATACGGAAACTCGTCGGCACTCGAGAGATAGTGGATACCGTGGACCTCGATCAACGGGCGAAACGTCTCGGTCAGCTCGTAGTCCAAGTGCAGGTTCCAGACGAGGCTGGTGTTGGCAGCATCTCGGTTTGTAGGGATTCGCCCACTCAAAGCACCGAGAAAATGCCACTTTTCCCAGCCCTTGGCCATGCTCACGAACGGGCTGAGCTCATCGGACTTTCCGCCTTGCCAAGCTTCGGCAGAGCCGTTCGACAGCTCCCATCGAAGGCCGGCACTCACGAGAAACTGCTCGTCAGGGTTGCTGTAAAGGGCATACTTCAGACCAAGCCCCCAGTCATTCCAGCCGTCCCCTTCCGGTGTGGCGCGGCTGTCAACCCAGCTATAGCCGCCCTTGGTAACGATGAACGCAAGCCGCTCCGTAAGGGCGACTCTGATTTGTGCAGCAGCAACGTGAACCTGCCCGTTACCCAACACCGAATCACGCGGAATATCGTGATGCATATAGAGCAAACGCAGATCCGTTGTGATGAACGGATCCTCGAAGTAGATGGGCATCCCGACCGGCATCACGAAATCTTCGTAGCCGGACATGCCGGTCAGGAATCCAGGCCAGGCCTTGGATTCCATATCCTCAACCCAGCGCGGATGGTCGCGCCTGGAAGTGTCAGCGGGTGCGTCGTAGGTTTCTTGACCTAGGAAGCTAGCATGCCGTAGAGAAAGGTCGTTTGACTGTGCCTGTACACTTGAACACTCGGTCGTGTTGAGTAGCGCGCCGATCGCAACGGAGGCGAGAATCCAGATTGGGCTGAAACTGCCCGATCCCGAGTTATGGTTGAACATATAGTACTTCTCCATTCTTGATCTTTTGCCGGAGAGCATCGCATTCTGACCGCGCTGGATGCGATGTGCGGCTCACCGTAAATCGATTCGTGTGGAATCACGGGAACGCAAGCGGTCAACCGACGCGCTAGGCAATCATGCTCAGCTCCGTCGAATCGATCCGCTTGCGCTCCGAACTTGATCCCACGACCGGGCCAGCCGGCTCACCGCGAGTCGGCACTTGGCCCGGCCGGTCTGCCCGCAACGTGTTCTCTCATCTACCGCCTGCTCGGTGTCGGCGAAGTAAAGGCCACTATGCGGCCGTATCTCTCCGGCCCGTCCCTTCTCTCGTGGGCGGTGCCCGTGCACTGCGATGTGGCGACAACGCCGCATCCAGACCGAATTGCATGGCCAGGCGTTCGATCTCCGTGAGCGGGCCGTCATCGAGGACATGTCGCCCTGCGTTCACGATCAGGATCCAAGCGTCGCTTTCCACGCCCCAGAGACGGCGGATCCAAGCGCCGCTGTCGCAGATCGTGATGAGCTCGCGCCCGTGGAAGACCACGTGCGGGCCGCAGCATTGTTTGCAGAACGCGTCGTGCGAACGAATATCAATCCCATGAATCGATACGCCGGCGACACCCCGTCCTTCCGCCAGGAAGCTGCGAAGCAGTTCGTCCGTGGCACCACGACACGACTCAGATGTATGAGTCAGCAGAATGACGTTGAAATCCGCCAGGAAGTCATCGAACGGTCGCTCATGGCCGTCCCCGTCTGCGAGTCTGAAACCCGGAAGCATTCTCAGGCGTAACATGATCAGGTACTCCTTCGGGCAGCCGGTGCATGATCAAGCCATTCAATTAGATGCACGACACGGTTGCGATCTTCCATCGCGAATTGTTCGCGACGCGTCCGCATGCCTGCGCTTGGGCGGCGCCCGGGCGATATGATCGCCCGATGAGACCTCCTCCAAATTGATTTTCAGTCCCGATTGGCTGATCTCCTCAAGGCAGCCCACGTCAAACACCTGCGGGCCAGATCTCACGACGAAGAACCGGTCATCACCGATGACGTCGAATTGCCGAAGCATGCTGCCGTCGCCGTCACAGATCGTCGCGAGTTCCGGCCCATTGAATACGATGTGCGGTCCGTGGCACGTTTCACAGGGTTGATCCGGCGACCGAACGTCGAACGCGCGCGCCGCTACATGGTCGCCACCGCGGTTCTCGACCAACAGTCGCCGCAGAAGGCGCGTTGCCGGCCCATGCGATGCCAGAGGTACACGTCGGATCAGCAGGATGTTGAAGTCGGCCAGGTAGTCTCGGAGCGGCCGATGTCTGCCATCTCCGTTCGAAAGCCGCAGGTCCGGAAGTACTCGTTGAGTGATCATGATTCAGTCCTCCAATTGGGAGTTCGTCAATTGGTCAAGCCATTTATTTAGATGCACGGCGTCTCACCCGTCTTCCTGAAGATCTGTCTGCTCTTGTCGCGTACTACCGAAGATGCCGCCCGGGTCGTGCTTCGAATCAAGTCCACCTTCGCAGTGATTTCCGGAACCGGCCGCTCCGAGATGTTTGTGATTGCCTGCTGCGGGCCGATAGACTGCATGCGGCACTGGGATCAACGCGAGCACATCGCTGTCAACGGGCGGACCAATGACGGAAATGCGCGTTTGGGGATAATCAACGCTGAGGTCGTGGAGGAATTCTATGACGCCGACCCCAAGGCCGTAGAAGTCGACAGCGAGCACGTCGAATTGGAGTTGTCGAAGGATGACCGTGGCCCGCTCGACCGTCTCAACCTCGACCACGACGGCACCTTCACGCCGGTACGAATCGGATGCGACGAGTCGTCGGTCCGCATGTCTGCTCAGCACCAGTATAGACTTACTTGGCGTCACGTTCCGGTCTCCGTCGGACGATCAAGATCGAGAGAGATTAACTAATTGCCAAGCTCCTGAGGGCGCGTCTCGTATAGGCGGGCTCGAAAGCGTATAACGTCGATGGCCAGTTGGTGCCGCAAGGGGTCAGGATAGGCCATTGTGGCTTTTCCGATGACACGCCGGTCAGGCCCGATCAGAAACAACTCGTTGAGTTTCGTGGCCCCGTAGAGTTTGCGGATCATCCCAGTTGCATCACAGATACTGATGGCTTTGTCGGTCGATCCTAGCAGATGACAGTCCTTGTGCGTTCCGCAACTGCGGTCCGCCCAATGAACGTCCACAGCGCGCACCCGAACGGAATCATCCAGAGCATGCTCCTTGATGATGGATTCAAGATAATCGGTCGATTCCGCGTGCGTATCGCTGTCGCAACGAGTAAACGCAATCACTGTGAAATCGCCGAGTACATTTCCTAGCGTCATGGAGCGCCCATGCTCGTCCTCGAAGAAGAAGTCCAGGAAATGGTGGCCCAGCTCAGGCTGGTCGACTCTTCCGCGCATCGGTCGTCGGGCGGCACAACCCGAGAAGAACATCAAGATTGCTAAGGACGCCAGAATGCTTGAAGCACGCATTGCCTACCTCCGTTCCCTGTGCCATCGGTCACCGGATCAGAAGAATGCGGTTCAGTTCACCGCAGGCATGCGGCGCGCATTGTTCGCAGTCCGGGTGGCCGTTCTTCAAATGCGGGTCGCAACACGACACGCCATCGACGACGAACTTGTACTCGTAGCGGCCGGCAGGCAACTGCAAGTCGGCGCTCCACTGGCCGTCAGTGTCCTGAGTCATTCGCAATGCGCCGGGATCCCAGTCGTTGAAGGACCCAACCAGCGCGATTTCATGGGCGTTTGGCGCAAAGCAAGTGATTCGGGCCGTTGACCGCAGCCCCTCGTGTTCGAGTTTGCCTTTGTTCGTCACTCTTGTGCCTCCGCCGCGCGCCAGCCGTCGCCACAGTGCGCGGCACGATTCAACTCTGCACGCTCAGAGCATCATGACAAGGTCTCTACCTGTTAGATGCGTGGAATGGGCGATTCCTTCCCGAATACTTCGCGCGAACCGGCGTGGGCGATTAGTCAAGGTGCAGGCGTATGCCCTGCAGGGCCAGCCCCGGAGCATACTCCACTGTGTTCTGCATCAGCTCATCGTGACAGCGTTGCGAGCACACGTAGACCGTTTCGCCTGATGGCAACGTGGCCCGGATGGTTGGATCGATCTGCTTCTCATCCACCGGACACTTCGTCTGGTACCAAAAGCTACTGGCAACAGCGCCGGCGTACTCAGCCGGCGACGCTACGTACTTGTCGCGACAATTCGGCGAGCAGAAGAAAATCCTGCCGGCGGGCGACTCAACGTATATCGCAGGGTCGGGTGGATCTCCCGAAATCGGGCACGAGACCTGGATTCGCGGCAGATGGTCGAGTTCCTTTCGCTGCAATTCGATCTTGGCATTGAACGTCGATGGGGCAGCGTGAAACTGCTCCATGCAGTGTTCGCAGCAGAAGTAGATGGGGCCGTCGGGCGCAGACACGCGATGGGCGAAATTCACCGGACCGCCGCCGACAGGGCACTTTGGCAGCCAGGAGGGTGGGTCAGGAAGAGGGTGCTGTGGGGTTTCGCCCGCCCACCAGACCCAGCCGAGCAACCCGGCCACGGTGGCCACCGCGAGACTCGAACCGAGCGCCCTGACGGGATGCGTTTTACGCCGTTTCGGTCTGGCGCGGCGCCGCTGCTGCAGGCGTTTCTGTCGTCGAGCCATGTTCTGGATCCAGGTTCCACTATGTTGGATGCATGGAAGGGTCCTATTCTTCCGGCTAATCCTAATCAGGCAGTTTTTGTCGGAAGGCAGACCGGGGCTCGCGCATCTAAACGAGAGACGGCGCCGGCGCCTCGCCCCGGCGATGCTAGCCAAAACCCGGCGGGAGAGCCGATGCCGAGTGACTCAAACAATCCGAGCGGTGCCCCGCGCAATCGAGCTGCCGGGCCGCGTTGGTGGAACACGCTTGCCTTTCGGCTGGGCGTCATCGTCAATGTGACGGTCGTTTCCGTCCTCGCGGTGTCCGCATGGGTGGACCATCGGCGCGACGCCGACGCGCAGATTGAGCACGCCTTGACTCGTCTTCAGGAGGAGGCGCGAGTGCTGCGCGCCGCATGGAGTCAGTTTCGAGAGCCCAAGAGTTTCCAGCGGTTCGTGGACGGGTTCTGTCGACAGATGACAAATTCGGCCTCGCCGGGGCATCACATCGCTGTTTTCGATGCGGATGGCGAGGTTCTCGTCCGGGCGCACGAACGGGCGGATTCCGAACTCGAGCGCCGGATGATGGAAAACGGCGCGAACAATGTCCACACGTTCGACCTCAGCGGTGAACAGTTCGCAGCGTACTCGCTGAATATCGACAAAAATGCCAGCCTGGTCGTCGCGGTCTCGCTCCAGCCGGTCGAAGAACTGCTTCGCGTGCAGGGTGTCAGTCGTGCGGCGGCGACGGGAGTCCTGGTGGTGGTTCTCTTCGGGGTGACGACGGTAAGCCTGCTCGTTTGGGTGCGCGACCCGATGCGTGGGTTAGTTGGGGCCGTAGCCGCGGTCAGTGATCGCCGTTTTGATCATTCCATCGAGCCACGTGGAGCGGCCGAGCTTCGTTACCTGGCGCAGGGTATGAACCAGATGATTCAAGCGCTTGGCCGCACGGAACATCATCGTGCCTCGGAGATGCGGCGTGCGCGGGAGATTCAGCGGGCTCTGGTGGGCGACCGGAACCTCTCGGTTCACGGCTGTCGGATTCGAGCCGTGTTTCTACCGACGGCGAGTGTCGGGGGCGATTTTTTCGACATCGTACCGCTCGACGATGGGTCCACGGTGGTAGCCGTCATCGACGTGACGGGCCACGGCGTGCCCGGGGCGCTTTGCACCGCTTTGCTCCGGTCTTCGCTGCGGCACCTGACACGCGAGACACACGATGTTGGCGAGATTGCGCAGGGCCTGAACCGCGACCTTTGCGACATCACGGCGGCCGGCGTGTTCGCAACCGCCGTGCTGATTCGCTTGGGACCGGGACACGACGAAGTCGGGTATGCGAACGCAGGCCATGATCCGCCGTTGCTCAACACGCCGGATGGCGGCGTAGACACGCTGAATCATGCCGGCCTGCTTCTCGGAGTGGATGCTGACGCCAAGTATGAATCTGTCCGCCTTCAGGTTGCCCCGAGGAGCAGGCTGCTTGCGTTCACGGACGGCCTGCACGAAGCGATGTCGCCCCAGGGTAAGCAATTCGGCCGAAATCGCGTATTGGAGTTGTTCGCCGGGACGCATCAATTGTCCTTGGAGGAGCAGGTATCCACCACCTTGGGCCGGGTCCGTTCGTTCTGTGGACGGGAGGAATTCGAAGATGATGTCACCTTGGTTGGCATCGATTGGAGTGAATCTGACGAGAGAAACCGTCCCTCCGTTCCGGCCGGTACAGGCTGCCGCTAGAATGGGCCGTCGGATCGAGCCTGAGTCCGGTCAGGCTGAGCGGATGCAGGGATCCCGGAGTGGTGATCGAAAGCCGCCTGTATGTGACGAAGTCATGGTTCGCGCCGAAGGAGCGGTGCAATCTAAGGTTGTGGATGCGTGGAAGACCGACTGCTCATCGAACGGTGCCTGACAGGCGAGCGAGAAGCTCAGCGCCAACTGTTCGAGCAGACGTCCGTGCGCATCTATCGTCTCCTTCTTCGTATGACCGGCAACCCGGACGACGCCGCGGATCTGACCCAGGAAACCTACTTCAAAGGGCTTCAGCGGCTGGATCAATTCGACGGCCGATCTGCCATCGGGTCTTGGTTCTACCGGATCGCCGTCAACGAGGCGCTCCAGTTCCGCCGCCGCCAGGGTGTGGGGACCGTCAAGCTGCAAGCCGTTGCGCCAAATCAGCCTACCGAGGCGCAGAGGCCCAGGACCGACCTTGAACTCGACATGGAGAGCGCTCTGGCCGAGCTTCCACCGGACGACCGGGCATTGCTCCTCCTGCGGTACCAGGAGGAACTCGATTATCGGGGCATTGCGGAGGCGCTCGACTGCGCCGAGGGGACGGTAGCCTCCCGGCTAAGCCGTGCCAGAGACAAGTTACGGGAAATCTTACGAAAAAGTTACGGATAGACGGAAGGGGCGCTCTCTGCCACGCATCTAAATAAGAGACATGGATCCCATCAAAGGTGTCTGCCCGTCGATGAACGTCGCGTGTGCGACGAACGGGGCAAAACAAAATGTGCTGCGAACAGGTAGAACGACAACTAGGACGCTACGTGGACGACGAGATATCCGCGGCGGAGCGTGAGAAGATCGAGACCCATCTCGGTTTCTGCTCGAGCTGTCAGGCCGAACTGGAGGAAATGCGCGAACTCGTGCGCGGAATCGCACAGCCGCCTGCCGTGACCGTGCCGGACTTTCTCTGGGCATCCATCGCACGACGACTCGACAAGACGGACCGGACGATCTCGCCCGCACGCCCGTTGCGGCGCCTTCGGTTCCGAGGCGCTCCTTGGGCGATCGCTGCGGGTGTGGTCCTCGCCGTCGGACTGAGCATGTTCGGCCTGTCGTCGCTTGAATCGACGGCGCATGCATCGACTGTGGACTTTGGAGTTCTGCTCGACGCCCTGCCGCTCGACGCTCAAAAGGCGTTCAGGAAGTTCTTGATGCGTTACGACGCCAAGCCTTCGACGCCTGTCGCGGCGAAGCGGATTGCCTCCGCTTTGAACTTCGACACGCCGCCTGTGCTACCGGGTGGATTCCGGTTGCAGTCGGTCTATGAGCTTCGAATCGGTGGGACGAGGGGCATCGCGGCCGCGTATGACAGGGACGGCGAGTTTCTGGCGGCAGTGTTTCACCCACCAATGAAGCACGAGAAGTTCGGATCGCACGAGAATCTTCCTTGCGTCATCGGCGACCACTGCGGACACAAGGTACAGGTTGGGGAATGGAAACTGGTTCACTTGACCGACCCGACGACCTGTCACTGCCTGCTGAGCAGGGTTGACGAGCAGAGCGAGATGCCGGCGGTCATGGCGGCGATTGCGCCCAAACTAACCGAAACAGGGCCGACGAGCGACCATCATCATCCCTGAAGATACGCGTGTGACTCGACCGGGGCGCATAGAAGGAATTGGTGTTGGGTCTCGGGAGAATCGCAAAGAGAACTTTCGTGAATCGACTAATGATGGCGTCCAGAGCGGCTATCGCTCCGGAAAAGGGGAGGAAAAGACCGGTGAATCGAAGGCAAGTTTTGATCCCGAGTATGCTGCTCGTCTGTGTTTGGCTTGGTGCCTGTAAACAGGATGATGAGCCGGGCGATGGCCGCGCCAAGCCGGAGGCGAGCGCTGAGGCAGCGTCGCTCGATACCTACGGCCTTGTTGATGACGAATACGGGTCAGGCATTGCGGAGTTCGGAACGTGTGGCGACAACGCGGAGTTCTTCGCGGAGTGCGAGGCCCCGCTTGTAGAGCCGGTGCCCCAAAGACAACCGGATGCCGGTACAACCGAAACCATCTGCTCGGCAAGTCGCGACATATTGAAGTTGCCTGAGAATGTGGATCGGCGCAAAGCCGACAACGCAACGACGGTTCGAACGGAGTCGGCCCTACTGGTATCTACATCCGCGAGGCGATGTGGGCAGGCGGACTCGTCGAAGAGCATGCTTGCCGAAAGTGCCAGGACCACGCAGGAGGAAGCCACCAGCTGTTCATGCGGGATGAAACTGTGCCTGTGCGGATGACAGGTGGGCGCAAGGATTTGTCTGATTGAGCCGTGCCCGAAATGGATGAATAGTCCGCAACGGCACAAGACGGTGTGCCACGAATCGTCTGTAACGAAAGCTCTGGTAGCGTCATGCAAGTGGATTCGGCGGATCTTCGTGAAGGCGTGCGTGCAGCCTATTCTCGGGCCGCACAACGTCCGGACGAACAACATGACTTCCCTGTGGGCCGCACATTTGCTGAAAGCGTCGGTTACCCGCGCAGTGTACTCGACGCGATGCCCGCAGTCGCTGTTGAGGCTTTCGCCGGCGTGTCCAACGTGAGCATGTTCGCGGACATCCCAGCCGATTCGCGCGTCCTTGATCTTGGATGCGGTGCGGGACTCGACACGTTGATTGCGGCGCAGCGTACCGCTGCCAACGGCAGGGTCATTGCGGTAGATTTCAGCGATTCGATGCTGGATCGCGCCCGGCGAGCCGTAACGGAAGCCGGTACACAAAATGTTGACGTGAGGAAAGGCGATGCCGAGGAACTTCCCGCCGAGAGCGCGTCGATCGACGTCGTGATCATCAACGGGATCTTCAATCTTAACCCCGCCCGCGAAGCGATCTTCCGAGAACTGGCTCGTGTGGTTCGCACCAATGGGCGGGTATTCGCGGCTGAGTTGATCCTGAAAGAACCTCTGCCGGAAAACGAACGCCGCGACGTGTGCAACTGGTTTGCATGAGTGGCTGGAGCGAAGGAAGGCGGTGCCTTTCTGGGCGAGTTTCGGGCGGCGGGATTCCGGTCTTCGGAATTGATCCGAACGATGCGAAACGCGCGTACGACAAACCGACGGGTAATGGCTGCGGAAATCATAGCAATCAGGTAGCGGTCGCTAGACCGCGGCGTGCGAACGAGTGCTGGCGTAGGTGCCAGCGGATTCTGGGTCAGGCTTTGCGAGTGAGGTGACCTCGCCCCACGCGGGAAGCGCGCCCTGCAGCACTACGTGTGCCTCAGCAGCTTTGGGGTTGCCATGTCTTTCGGAGTTTTTTCTTTGAACTTCCGGAAGAAGCCCCGGCCCCTGTGCATCTAACTGTGTGTAGCGGTTCGAGTGACAGCGGTTTAGGCTCGGGCCTGAAGAGAAGGACCGTGAGATTCTACATTCTGAACGAGGAGTAAAGAGCATGCTCAAATGGTTGTGCAGTTTTACCGTCGTGGTTTCCGTTGCGGCGATAAGCGCCGGTTGCGTCAACGGTGTGATCGGCCCGGGAGGCGGGGACTCGTCGGCCGTCGCCGACGTATCCGCCAAGGCCGCCGACGTCGCCTCGCAGGTTGGCGGGGAAAGTGGATTCGGCGGCACGCTCATGGGCGGGTATGCCAATCATATGCCCGGTCAAATGGGGTTCTACGACGTTAGCGATCTTGCACCCGAAGCGACGAACATGATGGTCCTGGTTCGCAACGAATCGGACGAGGCGGGAACTTTCCATTTGTCCTACTTCGCGAGCCACATGGGGCTTGAGGATCAGATGATGGACGTCGTGGTCGGCGTGGGCGAGGAGGTCACGGTCGAGATTCCGTGTTCGGAGATCGTAGGCATAGGGCCGCTCCAGCAACCGGGGGAGCCGGGCTGCCATCTGGACGACGGCGAAGCCGTCGACAATGTGATGGCGGTACCCGGGTTCTTGGGCCAAGACTTCGTTTGCAACGGGACGTACGAGTGCGTGCTGACTCAAGATGTCGATGACCTGGATGGTGACGGCGACACCGAGGAACTGATCATCCTGAGCGATGCGATGGAGTTCCACATGATGAACGGTGGCCCCATGGGCCACGGGCACGGCATTGGTTCGGGCATGATGGGCTCACATATGGGCATGTGATCGCTTGGCACGTTCGGCTGCCCATTGGATTTCGCAGATACAATCGAGGGAGTGAATGAATGATTCGAGGACTGATACGTTACAGGTTGCTGTTCGTCACACCGCTGTTAGCCGTCGTCTTTTTGATCGGATGTCAAAGCTCCGGTCGCCACGGGCGGGTCGATCCCTGCTCTGGCTGTGGTCGTAGCCATCAAAGCGCCGACCCCGGGCATGGCCAGGCTAATGACGGCCACGACCACGCGCATCCTTGAATTCCGATGGCATGAGCACGCGCGATGGCAGTGGAAACGCGTGGATGGCACAAAACTGGCCGGTTTGGAGACACGTTGCGTCATCAATGTTTGGCCGTCTCTGGACATTTCGTGCCGGCTTCCTACTTGAGGTTGACTCACAGCGCTGAGCTTGGCGCGGCGGCGGCTGAGAGGACAAGTGACCGATGAATCGCGCCATCTAATCGAGGAGATGCAATGATGGGTGGTATGGGCCTATGGATGGGGATCGTCGCGTTGATCATGATGATATTCGGCGGAGGGTTCTTTGGCGTCGGCACACAGGGATGATCTTGACACGGATGTCACTCACAAGCGGCGGCGCCTGAATGGGCCGCCGCTTGTGCGTGTCTATTTCTCGTGTGCTTCGCAGCGAGGGTGGTGGTACCAATGAACATGCCGTCAAGGCGCTTGAGCTCTATGGTTCTTGTCCTTGCAGGCGTTTCGATCACCGGTCTCGGTTGCAGAGTATCGGGGCGGGGTAGGGCCGGGATCACCGACCAGGACATTGCCAAGCTACGCGAGCAGCTCGAAGCGTGTCGCAAGGCTCATCTCGCAAACGCGTCTCACGACGAAGTGCAACGCCTGCGCGTTGAGTTGGGGCAACAGAACAACGCCGCCCAGCTGTTCCAACAGCGCGACGTCTCTTTGCGTCGGATCCTTGACGAGTCGTCCCGCGGCGTGTGTCTGCTCCATGGGAAGTTCGGCTTCGTCGATCCGGCGGTTGGCACTGAAGAACTTGTGACGGACGAGACGGGCGGCCCGCTGGAACTGGCCTACATAGGCTCCGGATTTCGGGTTTCTGCGGAAGGTGATGTCGTGACGAATCGTCACGTGGCCGAACCATGGTGGAACAACTCAAGCGTGGCACAATTGCTCGGGCGAGGCTGGGTACCACGGCTACTGTGCTTGACGGCGTATTTTCCAGGCCAAGCTCCGAGGAGCGTTGATCTCTCAACGATTCGAGTGTCGCAGAAGGCGGATGTGGCAGCGATGACCGTTAATGCGGGCAGCGCAACCGTCCTCCCGTTGTCGGCAGTATCGTCAAACGAGTATCGCGGTCAGCGAATCGTGTTGATGGGCTATCCGACCGGGTTGAGTGCCCTCCTCGCCCGCGCCGAACCGGAAATCGTTGAAGACATACTTGGTGTGGCGGTGGGGCCCGAATCTGTGCTAGAAGAACTCGCCAAACGCGGCGCCATTTCGCCAATCATCACGCAGGGAGCCCTCAACGAGATCACGGCCGGCAAGCTCGTGTACGACGCGGAAACTACGTCGGGAGGCTCCGGCGGGCCCGTGATCGCCATGAACGGCTCCGTCATCGGCGTCAATTTCGCCATTACGCGAGACTTCCACGGAAGTAACTTTGGCGTTCCGGTGCGTTTTGTCAGAGAGCTTCTGGGCGAGCCGCACTGAGCGGCGGCGGCGACCATGCCGAGCCCACGTCAATGCGGATCGATCCGTGAATACCCTTTCAAAAACCGTTTTGGCCCACTGCGGTTTCTTCGCTGACCGGTTCGATGCGGACTCGCGGACAGGTCGTAAATACCGATTATGCGACTCTTGCGACGACTTGCGGACGTTTGGGTATAGGTCGCAAGCCCAGGCATTCGGCGTGTCGAGAGTCGGGATAGATCCTCGTATAAGTACCCACCTCCTGGACCTGTAACCGCGTCCGGTGCCCCTTCAACCCGCTGGTGACCGTAGGACAGCTTCGAAGCGTGGATGTCGGCCTGTTTCAGAGTTGCGGCGCGAAAGCCCATCACGACTTGCGCTACGTGCGGGGCAGGGGAGCGTGCGTATTCGTTCTTTCGGCTCAGGTCGAATCCCGTTGATCTGCTGTTACATCGTGAGGGTTTCCACGCACCGTGACAAAAAGGCCGGCTCGCCCTTGACCTTACATATAGGTGTAAGGTGTATAATTCAGGGAGGTGAGGCCATGAAACCCGAAAACGCGGAGCGATTGACCATCGGCGAGGTAGCCCAAGCGGCGGGCGTGGCCACCACGACGCTGAGGTACTACGAGCGGGAGGGGCTGCTCTCGCCGACCAACCGGAGCCGGGCGGGCTACCGTCTCTACGACGACGGGGCCGTCGAGCGGCTGGACTTCATCCGCGCGGCGCAGGCCGTCGGGTTCACGCTGGACGACATCCGCGCGCTCCTGCAATTGAACGGGGACTCGCCCTGCAAGCAGGTGCAGGCGCTGATCGAACGGCGGCTGGCCGAGGTTGACGGGAAGCTCGCCGACCTGCGCCGCGTGCGATCCACGCTGGCCGACGCCCTTGATCGCTGCCGCAAATCGAAGAAAGGGTGCGCCGTCGTGGCGGACTTGAAACGAAAACGCGGAAAACGGAGATCGAACTGATGAGGATATTCAAGACGCTGACGCTGGCTTCCGCCGCAGCCGTGGCACTGGTTGCCGTCGCGGGCATCGTGCTGGCGCAGTCGCGCGCCGAGCGCCCGGACTGCCCCGGAAAGATCACCTGCCCGCAGACTGGCGAGATCATCTGCCGAGACAAATGCCCGACCGTCGATCCGCACCGCCCGGACTGTCCGGGCCGGATCGTCTGCCCGTTGACCGGTGAGCTGGTCTGCAAGGATCGTTGCCCGCTCCACAAGAGCGGCACGACCGCCGACGCGAAGCAGGCGGAATTGCCGCCGTGCTGCGCGAAGAAAGGCTGAGTATCAGCAGACCAGTAGGACTCGCCCCGTCGGAGGTACCCGGATGCCGCATTGCACTCAATGTGGGAACAACGGTCGAAACGTCAAGCGCATAACGCTTGAAAGCCTGCTGCGCCCGGATCGCCGCGCGGACATCGGGGACGGGTCGTACCATGTCTGCCTCACGCCCGATTGCGGAACGGTCTACTTCGGCGCTGACGGTGCCGCCTCCTTCGACAAGTCCGACCTCTCCGTCCGGTTCGGCTTGAAGGAGACCGCGCAGCCCCGTCCGGTGTGCTACTGTTTCGACCACAGCGTTGAGGGAATCCACGGCGAGATTCGCGGGACGGGTCAATCGACCGTGCTGGACAGCATCAAGGCGGCGATGAAGGGGCCGGGTTGCCGCTGCGAATACACGAACCCGATGGGCTGCTGCTGCCTGAGAAGCGTGGAGGAAGTTGTGGAGCAGGGGTTCAGACTTGCTGGCCGCGAGGATGCGTCGGCACGACGCGGTGGTGGCGACAACGAGGACTGCTGCGTTTCCGGGGCTGCACAGAAGGAACTAACGGACACGGCCCGCGAGGATTGCTGCCCCACATTTTCTGGCGCTCACGGCGTCGAGGCGACCCGTCACCGGGCGGGCGTTGTCGCGGCGGGCGGGTCGGTGCTGGCTGCGATCTTCTCGTCAGCCTGCTGCTGGCTCCCGCTGGTTCTGATCGCGTTCGGTGTGTCGGCGGCGGGTGTGGCCGGGTTCTTCGAGGCGTACCGCCCGTACCTCATCACGGGCGCACTGATGTTGCTGAGCTTCGGGTACTACACAGTTTACTTCCGTCGGGAGACATGCGCCTCGGACTCCGCCTGCACGGCCCCGAACCGGAGGCTGCGCGCGTTCAGCCGGATAATGCTGTGGACGGCCACGGGCTTGGTCGGCGCGTTCGTGTTCTTCCCGAACTATGTCGGCCATCTGTTCGCCGCGCCGACATCACAGAATGCTCTCGCGCCGGATGCTCGCCTCGCCACGGCCAAGTTCCAGATCGAAGGGATGACCTGCGAGGGCTGCGCCAGCGGACTGCGCGCGACGCTGGCCAAGCTCCCGAATGTGGCCTCCGTTGAGGTTGACTACCCGACCAAGACGGCGGTGGTTCGGTACGCCGCCGACAGCCCGCGTGCTGTCGATCAGGTGGTCGAGGCCGTGAAGACCGCTGGCTTCAGCGCGGCGCCTGCCGACGACCCGTAGGGAGGACGACGGCGGACGGTTGGAGAGGACACATGCGACAGCTTCCAGTCTCAGCGGGCTTGGTGCTCGCATTCGCGGGCGCATGCTTGTCGCCAGCACGCCCCCGTCACAACGCTGTGGCCAAGCACCGGAACACATCGCATACCCGTGGCGGAAGTGATGACCTCGTGTTGGTCCCCCTTGCCGACTCGCTTGCGCCGCTGCAAGACTGTTTCAACGCGGACAAGGGCAAGCCCCGGCTCGTCGCCGTGTTGTCCCCGACATGAGGAGGCTGCGTGTACGCCGCCCGCGGGGTGGTTGAATCGGCCATAGACGCACACCCGGACGCCGACATCAGCGTCATCATCATCTGGATTCCCATGCTGCCGGGCGACAGCGAGGCTGCGGCGCGGAGAGCGAGCGGCATGTTCGACGACGCCCGTGTTCACCAACTCTGGGATGCCAACCGACGGAGTGGGATCGCCTATTCGCGTGATGTGTTCCCCCGATGGGCTGCGGATGCAGCAGCGGCATTGCCCCCCGGCGACACTCTCTTTGAATCGCTCAAGTCGAGAGCGGACGCGCAGTCGGAGAAGCGACCGCTCTGGGACGTCGCCATGTTTTACGCCAAGGAAACCGAGTGGGGCGATGGCCCGCGCAGGCCAATCCACTGGGCGAAACAGATCGCGTACTTCGGAAGGCAAGAGGGCGGCACCTCGGGCCTGTTCTGGCACAACGACTTCGGCGAGGAGCCATTCGCGTCTGATTGGCTCGTCGAGGTCAGCCTTGGCATGTCACGGTTGCCATGGATCCCTCGGAAGTAGTGTGAAATCAAACGGCCCAATCGGCCGATAGTGACAGGAAGGGCCGCCATGACGCTGGTTGCCCCCACATGACGGCGGCATCGAACCGCCATTCCGCGATCGATACCCCGGGGCAAGAGCGGTTCGAATGGGGCAGTCGTGACCGCTGGCGGCGCGCCGCCCCCAAGCGGCGTGTTACTCGGAAGTTACCGTGAGCAGTTTGACGACTCCGACGCGCGTAGGCTAGGCTTTGAGCATGATCGTAAGGATGTTTGCAGTTTCTGTGGTTGCGGCGTCATTTCTCGGCGTCCCGGCGTTGTGCATGGGCGGCGTAATCACGCATGCGTGCGATTGCGCGTCGGAGACCGCATGCAACTGCCAAGCCGACTGCGATCACGACTCCGGCTGTGGGCACGAAAGCGGCTGCTCCGACGATCCGTGCAGCATCCAGGTCGTTCGAACCGATCGCCAGGGCCCCGAAGTCGTCACGGTGTCTTCGCATGCGATCCCAGCTACGTTTGTTCACAGCATTGACACGCAGCCGTCACCTCAAACGGTGTGTGCCTGCGTGCGGGAACGGTTTGGCGGTGACACTCTGCCGTTCCCTCCCAGTGACCTCCCTCTCTTGATCTGATTCCACTTTCGAACTCCGTATGGGCCGTTGCGGGTCGCATCTGCGCGCCCGCTTCAGCATTCTCGGAATGCGCCATCCGTTCGATGCGCACCAATCTCGTGAAAAACTCATTCAGGGACTGCTTGTATGCTTGGACATATGCGAAGCGTTTTCTGGTCGTCCGTCGCGTTGGCCGCGATTGGTGGCTGTGCGACCGTCAATCCACGCTCGGACTACGAACGTGTAGGACGGCACGTCACGGAGGCTACCGGGCGGGAACAAACCTACCAGCCCGAAGACGACGAACTCGTGGCGGAGATTGTCGTTGGCCTGTGCGAAGACGGAATCACGGCAGCCGAGGCCGTCGAGATATGCTTGCTCAACAGCCCGACACTTCAGGCGGCGTTCATGGATGTCGGAATGGCACGTGCCGACGCCGTTCAGGCGGGACTGTTTTCCAACCCGTTTGTGGGGATCTCGGCGAGGTTTCCCGATGGCGGCGGCCTGGCGAACATCGAGGCCAGCGTCGCGCAGAATATCGCCGAGTTGTGGCAGATTCCCATCCGCAAGCGAGCTGCGGAGCGTACCCTCGATCGCGCAATACTCGACTTGGCGAGGACGGCGGTCGGCCTCGGTGCCGATGCCAAGGCCGCGTACTTCGAGGCCGTCGGTGCGGACGAACTCCACCGGATCGCACAGGAGAATCTCATCATTGCCCAGGATCTACTTGAACTCGCTCTGGCCCGTCAGGAAGCAGGCGCGGCGAACGAATTGGACGTCAACCTGTCGCGAAGCATCGCGCTGAACGCGGACATCGAGGTCGAACGAGCGCGCCTCGCATCCGCGGACGCTAGACGCGAACTGGCCATACTGCTGGGGTTGGTGAGCCGCGCCGACCAACTTGTCCTGGCCGATTCACTTCCGGACGCCTATCCCGAGATCCAGGATACCCCGTCATTGGTGGAACTTGCAAAGCGGTGGCGCCTTGATCTGAGGTCGGCTCAAGAAGCGGTTGCCCTGGCCGAGGCTCAGTTGGACGAACAGTATCGACTCGTTTGGCCGGTCGTCGAGCTTGGCCTGGACCTCGAGCGAGAAGATCGCCGTTCGCAAGGCGGCCGCGACATCCTGGCTGACACCGCGCGGGCCTCGATTGCAAATGGTGGCCTGACCGCGCCGGATATTCAACCTCGGTCGGAGCGCCGGAGCGAGCACGGGCAGAACACTATCTTCGGGCCGAGTCTGGGGGTTGAACTTCCGATTTTCGATCAGAACCAGGCACAGATCGCGAAAGCTCAATACGCCCTGCAGCAGGCTCGCAAGACGCTCGATGCTGTGGATCGCGCCGTCAGCCAGGAAGTCCGAGGCGCGGCGGACCGGGCGCTGACCACATGGAGGCTGATGCAGAAGTTTCGGGAGCAATCGATACCGCTGGCGCAAAGTAATCTGGAACTGTCGCGCGAAGCCTACCGCGCCGGCCGCGCATCCTTTCTCTCGGTGCTCGAAGCGCAGCGCCTTTCCCTGGAAACACGAAGTGGCCTGGTGAGCGCGGCGCAAGCCGCAGCCATCGCCGTGCCCGAATTAGAGAGAACGATCGGTCTACCGTTCGCCAAGCTGATCGAAGGAATCAAGGCCGAGTCAGCGCTGGGAGCGGATGCTGAGGAGGATGTCGAACCGTGACACACAAGAACCCGCAATACAAGGTTGTTGCATTTACGATGCTGACCGTCATGTCCCTGACGCTCTGCGGCGGATGTACACCGCTCAGTGGCGGTGAGATTGAAACGTTCCTGAGAGACCTGCTGCTCAACGCTGCCGCAGCATTTCTTCTTTGATCGCTTCCGACGAGATAGAGCGTTTGTCGCGCAGTGACATGACGCATGGAGAACTAACGCAATGAACAGAACAGCAAGAATCCTGGTAGCAATCGCTGCAGTCGTCATCCTTGGCGGCGGGGCAGCCGCCATATCTCGCGTGCGCGCCCAGCAAACACCGGCCGCCACCAAGCCTCAGCAGGCTCACGATCATGCGGAACATGGTACGGCCGATCCGCACGAGGATGAACATGAAGAGCAAGGGCATCGCGAAGGTGACGAGGACGATCACGACGAGGACGGTCATGAAGACGCACATACGGACGGCGACCATGCCGGCCACGAAGGACACGACGACCATGATGAGGAGTCAGGCGTTCGTCTGAGTGCTGAGGACAGAGACAAGTTCGGCATCGAAGTGGCGACGGCGGGGCCCGGGCGGTTGGCCATGCAGATACGACTTCCCGGTGAGATCGTGCTCAACGCAGACCGGGTTGCGCATATCGTCCCACGGGCCCCCGGCGTCGTCCGCGAGGTGATCGCTAGCGTCGGAGACTCGGTCCACACCGGCGAAGTGATGGCGTGGCTTGAAAGTGCTGAGTTGGGCGAGGCCAAAGTCGACTATCTGTCCAAGTGGGCTGCGCTCAGCGGCAGCACTGTCGACCTCGTTCGCGCGCGGCAGGTCCATCACAACACCATGCGTCTGCTGGAGGTTTTGGATTCGTCCCCTTCGTTGGAGACTCTCCGCGAGACGGAGGAGGGACCCATGGGCGAAAATCGGAGCATTCTGGTTTCCGCCTACGCCGAATTCGTGTTCTCCAAGGCTGCTTTCTTGCGGGAGAAACCGCTCTTTGAGAAGAAGGTGGCGAGCGAGCGCGATTATCAGGCCGCGGAGGCGGAGTACAAAAAGGCCGACGCGATGTATGCCGCGACGCGTGACGGCATCGAGTTCAAGATTCGCCGGGACCTGCTGGAAGCGGAGCGCACGCAACAGGTTGCCGAGATCGAGCTTCAGGGCGCCAGGCGGCGCCTCTACGTGCTCGGGCTGACTTCGGACGAAATCGCCGAATTGGAGCGATTGGCCGAGCGCCAAACGAACCGCGCTCGACGGAGCACAGTCTGCGATGATCCACAGTGCACAACGTGCAACCACGTGTCTTCCACCGCCGGCGATGACAATTTCTCCGAAGACGAGATAAGGGCAGCCGAGCAGAAGCTGGCTTGGTACCCACTTCGCGCGCCGTTTGACGGCACCGTGATCGAAAAGCACCTGACATTGGGCGAGAAACACAGTGATGATTCCGGTGCTTTCACAGTCGCTGATCTGAGTTCCGTGTGGGTCAGCATTGCCGTGTATCAGAAGGATCTCACGTACGTTAAGAAAGGTATGAGTGTCACGGTTTCTGCAGGTGGCGGCATGCCCGGCATGGAAGGCACTGTGGCCTATGTAGCGCCGATTGTTGACGAGAAAACGAGAACGGCGCTGGCCCGCGTCGTGTTGCCTAACCCGGACGGCAAGATTCGCCCAGGTCTTTTTGTCAGCGCCCAGATAGCCATTGGACAGGATGTCGCTTCGGTCGTCGTCCCCAAGTCGGCCGTGCAGAGAATGGGCGAAGAACCCGTCGTGTTCCTGGACACTATCGAAGGCTTCAAGCCTGCACCGGTATCCCTTGGACGAAGCAATGAATCGCGAGTCGAAGTCCTCTCCGGCTTGGCTGCCGGACAGCAGTACGTGATGCGGGGCGCGTTCGAATTGAAGGCGAAGATCGTCACAAGTGGGCTCGGCGCGCATGCCGGGCACGGTCACTGACAGCAGCGTAGTTTGATCGAGTCGCGATCTTGGCCACTCGCTAAGGCCGGTCGCCGCAACAGAGCCGAATCATCACGCTACGTTCATCGGAGGAGTCGAGATGATCAATAAGTTAGTCGAGGCGTCTTTGAAGGCAAAAGGCCTGGTTGTCGTTGCCATCATCGCGGTGATGGCATACGGCGCTTACGAGTACAGGCAGATGCCCGTGGACGCCTTTCCTGATATCTCACCGATCATGGTTCCGGTGTTCGCGGAAGGCCATGGCATGGCCCCGGAGGAGATCGAGCGACTCATTACCTATCCGATTGAATCTGCGATGAACGGCTTGCCTGGTGTCACGCAGATCAAATCCACGTCCGCGTTTGGGATGGCCGTCATCTACGTCTACTTCAAGGACAGTGTAGACATCTACTTCGCGCGGCAGCTCGTCGCGGAACGCCTTGCGGCGGCTACCGCCGAGCTGCCCGAGATGGACGAGCCGCCCGCGCTCGGGCCAATCTCCACGGGCCTCGGGCAGATCTTCATCTACTACCTGACGCTCGATAAGGGTGTGGACACGGAGGGCAAGGACCCCAACACATATCTCCGTGAGCTCAACGATTGGGTTGTCAAGTTCCAACTCAAGACAGTTCCCGGAGTCACGGACATTTTGTCCATCGGGGGGCACGTTCTGCAATATCAAATCCGCGTGGATCCCGATGCTCTCCTGCGATACGGCCTTTCTTTGGATGACCTGGTCGACGCGGTACGCGCGAACAACAGAAACGTCGGCGGCCAATTCCTGGTTATCGGCTCTGAGGAGTCTCTGGTGCGCGGACTCGGCCTGCTGGAGAGCCTGGACGACATTCGGAGTATCCCGATCAGAGTGGAAGACGGTGTGGCCATCCGGCTGTCCGATGTGGCCGACGTGGTTTACGGAAACGAGATCCGTCGAGGCGTCGTCAGCCGCAACGGAGAAAAAGAAGTGGTGTCGGGCATCGTCCTGAAACTCTACGGCGAGAACACGTCCGATGTCATCGAACGCCTCTACGAAAAGGTCGAGGGCGTCCAGGCTTCCCTCCCCAACGGTGTGTCACTGATCCCGTATTACGAACAGGCGGAGTTGATCGAGCAGGCCACGTGGACGGTGAAGAAGGCACTCCTGCAGGGTGCAGCACTGGTCCTCCTGACGCTCGGTGTCTTCTTGGGTAACGTGCGAACGGCATTCATTGTTGTACTGTCGCTCCCGATCTGCGCACTCGTCGCCGTGATCTGCATGGGATTCAATGGAATCTCGGCCAACCTCATGTCCCTGGGTGGAATCGCGATCGCGATCGGCATGCTCGGAGACGGGGCGATCGTGATGGTCGAGAACATCTATCGGCACCTGAATGACTCCGGAAACGCATCGAAGAACAAAACCACCGTCATTTTGCATGCTGCAAGAGAAGTCAGTCGCCCGATCCTGTTTTCCATCGGAATCATCATCACCGTGTTTCTTCCGATCTTCACGCTCGAGGGCGTGGAAGGAAAGATGTTTTCCCCGATGGCATTCACGATCGCCTTTGCCTTGCTGGGCTCCATCGGGACGGCGCTCATCGTGGCGCCTGTTCTATCCGTGTTCCTGCTCAAACAGGGAACGCATAAGGAACTGGTCCTCGTCAGCAAGCTGAAGACTCTGTACCGCCCGCTGTTGGAGCGAGCGATTCGCTGGAAAGGCGCCGTGGTTGCAGGCGCGCTCGTCGCATTTGTCGCCAGCTTGGCGGTGCTACCATTCGTCGGCACGGAGTTCATTCCGACCTTGGAGGAGGGCTCTATCCTGGTGGGCGTGATCATGTCGCCGTCCATCTCTCTGGAGAAGGCAACCGATACCGTCATGACCCTCGAAAAACAGATCATGAAGTACCCGGAAGTCGACGAAGTCATCTCCAGGATCGGCCGTCCCGAGGCCGGTAGCCATCCCCATCCGGTTAATTACGCGGAGATCCACATCGAACTACATCCGCCCGGCGAGTGGACACGGTTTGAGGACAAGCAGGAATTGGTTGCAGCCCTCAGCGCTGACCTGTCTTCCTGGCCGGGAGTCCAACTCAATTTCACGCAGCCCATCCAGAACGCCTTTGACGAACTTCTCTCGGGAATCCGCGCCCAGTTGGCCATCAAGCTGTATGGCGAGGACTTGAATGTCCTCCGCGACAAATCGAACGAAATCAGTGCGGCCATCGAAGACGTGCCCGGCTTGGTCGATCTCTCGGTGGAGCAGAGCTTCGGCCAACCGCAGGTTCAGATCATCGCGGATCGCGCCGCATGCTCACGATACGGCATCGCGGTCGACCAAATACAAGAGATGGTCGAGCTGGCGATCGGTGGCGAGGTGATCGATACACTTTACCTCAACACTCGCCGATTCGGCATTCACGTCCGTTTCAGGGAGGATCGGCGGATCGACCCGCAGGCGATACGTGACACGCTCGTGCACACCAATGACGGCTCACTCATCCCGCTCTCACAGGTCGCCCAAGTGAAGGAGGTTGTCGGCCCGATTCAGGTGAATCGCGAGAAGAACCAGCGGCGCTGGATCGTTCAAGGCAATGTGCGCGGTCGGGATATGGGTGGTGTTATTGCGGACATCCAGCAGGCCATCACGGACAAAGTCGATTTGACGCCCGGGTATTACATCGAGTACGGCGGTCAATTCGAGAACCAGCAGCGCGCCATGGCCCGTCTGTCGATCATCGTACCCATCGTCATCGCCGTCGTATTCCTCATGCTGTGGATGTCGTTCGGCTCGACGCGCCACGCGCTCATCATCATCGTGAATGTGCCACTGGCGCTGATCGGGGGCATCTTCGGACTCTTTCTCACGGGCGAGTACCTTTCCGTGCCCGCGTCGGTTGGTTTCATTGCATTATTTGGAATCGCAGTACAAAACGGCGTCGTTCTCGTGAGTTACATCAACGAACTGCGCGCCGGTGGAATGGCGCTACACGAATCCCTCATCAACGGAGGACTGCTTCGATTGCGCCCCGTACTCATGACGGCCATCACGACGATTCTGGGTTTGCTGCCCCTGCTCCTGGCAAGCGGAATCGGGTCGGAGGTCCAGCGCCCGCTGGCGGTTGTCGTCGTCTTTGGTCTCACGACGTCGACGCTGCTGACACTATTCGTCATTCCCGCGGTCTATGGATGGCTGGGCGGGAAGGCCGTCGAGGTGGAAATCTGATTGCTCCAAGAGAAGGAAATCGATTATGAAAGAAATAAAAGCGATCATCAGGCCGCACCGTCTGGATGCCGTACTCGATGCGCTGCACGCACATCCGGAACTTCCCGGCGTGACCGTGTCCTACATCCGCGGCTTTGGGCGAACCGTGGGGCGCTCGGACTCTGACGATGCACCGGTTCAATACGGCATCGCCGAAATGGTCAAGCTTGAGTGCGCGCTGAACGACGAGGAAGTCGACACGGTCATCGACTTGATTCAGCAGGCGGCACACACGGGTAACGTCGGAGACGGAAAGATCTTCGTGTTTGATGTCGAGCTAGCCGTCAAGATTCGGACTGGCAGCCGGTTGGAGCGAATCGAGTGAGCGTGCCGACGACGATCGGCGCAGAGGCTAACGAAGGCAGAGATCGAAACGCCGGTGGAGGATGATCATGTTCAGAATCGCGCTAAGCACCGTATCTTGTTTGTTGTTGCTCGGGGTGCAAAGTGGATGTGCACCCCGGGTGTACAAACGAATTGCTCTGACGGCACCTGAGACGGGAAATCGCGTCGCTATCTGTTACGTCCTTGGGCAAGGAAGTAACCGGATCCTCGGCGCCGGCCTCAAGAGAACCGACGGCCGGTGGCAGATCGTTGGGCGTATGGCTGGCTCCCCACCGCTTACACGTTCGGATACGACGTTGAGGGTTGAGGCGGTCACCAGCGATGAGTCACTCGTTTCCTTCAGCACCGGCTACGCGGAACGAAAACCCTCGGGGGTACGACTTCGCAAGAGCAGGTACGCAACATTCCGTCTCGAAATCCCCGATCCGGACAGTTTCGACCACTTGCATCTGGCACTCGTTTCGCCCGATGAGCGTGATTCGATCCTGCCATCGCATGAGCCGGAGCAATGACGTGATGTTGCGCTGAAGGCCGAGTGCTTGGCGGCGGCGAGTATTGCGTCGTGAAACGCGTCGCCCGGCAGATGACTCAACGGCTGAAGCGAGGTCAGATGGTCGTCGCCTGGCAAGGAATGCTGACATGAAGAAGTCCACCGAACGCAAAATGAACCTCGTTGTCGGCACTATACTCCTCGTTCAAGTTGGCGGCGTGGCGTTCATCTTGATCTACAATGCCGTGCACAAGCATCGCTACCACCGGGACCTGCTGGCCACGAAGGATCTCACGCTCCAGTTTACGGGGCCTGGCGACATCGAATTGCAGGATCCACATGCGTACGCCCGGAAGGAGGGGCTCGTTGTGAGCGGCTGCCTAAACGCGACAACGCCGTCACGCGGCCTCGCCACGAACGAGGTCGATGTATGCGTATTGTCGCCAAAGGGAACCGTACTTCAGGAGACGGCAATCCGTGAATTGTCTCGGTGCAAGCGTGGAGGTGTTCATTTCAACACCAAGTTCGCATCGATTCCTCCGGACGGCTCGGTCCTGGACATCAAGGCGTTGGCGCGTGAGATGGATGATGCGACTCCGGATTCATCCGCGGATGATCCTGATGGTTGAGACAAGAGGATCTGGGAGTGCTACCCCGAGTTGGACACAAGAACGCTGTCTCGAACGGCTCCCGCAGCGTGGGGTCTGTGGGTCGCACGCTGAGTGAGCCTCGGGCGATTGCCCGCGATCGGTGAAATCATGCAGTCATTGAGCAAGATACACTCGACGTCATTTCGCGTGGAGGGCATGGATTGCCCTGACGAGATCGCCGAGCTGCGCGACTGTCTCGGAGATGTGGACGGTGTCGGCGGACTTTCATTCAACCTGATGCGGGCGACGATGACAGTTGAGCATGACGCCTCCCGAATCGACGCCGCGGAAATCCTCGCACGCCTTCGCAACACCGGGATGCGAGCCTCTGTCTCCAGACACCCGGCAGATGCGCCGCGCCAGATCGAAACGACCGTGCCGCGCGGGCCATTGTGGACGGCTGCGGTTGCCGCATGCGCAACAGCACTTGGGGCTGGGCTGTCATTTGCTCCAACAGCCATGGTGCATCACACAACGTGGCCAGCCGCCGTTGCGTACGTGCTCGCGATCGCGGCGGCTTGGAGCTACGTCCTACCCAAAGCCTGGGCCTCGATGTTGCGGCTTCGGCTTGACATGAACGTGTTGATGACCGTGGCTGTAGTCGGCGCTGTCGGGCTTGGGGAATGGCTGGAGGGCGCATCGGTCGCGGTTCTGTTTGCCGTGTCGCACCTGCTGGAGACGTGGAGCGTCAACCGAGCGCGTCGGGCGATCCAATCACTGATGGAGCTCAGCCCCGAGCGAGCACGCGTCGTGCAGTCAGACGGGGCCGAGGAAGAATTGGACGTTCAAGACGTGGGCGTTGGCAGCAGGATCATCGTCCGCCCGGGCGAAAAGTTCCCGCTCGATGGTGGAGTCGTCGAAGGCGAAACCACTGTCAATCAAGCGCCGATCACCGGAGAGTCCGCGCTCGTCGCAAAACAACCTGGCGACGACGTGTTTGCCGGAACGGTCAATCAGGACGGCGCCGTCACCGTTGAGGTAACCAAGCCCGCTGGCGACACGATACTCGCCGGCGTAGTCCGATTGGTAGAGCAGGCTCAGTCGCAACGGTCCCATTCGGAACAATTCGTCGAACGCTTCGCCCGCTACTACACGCCGGCCGTCGTGATCGGGGCCGTACTGATGTGCCTCATGCCGCCGCTTCTTTTCGGTGCCGCCTGGTCGGCGTGGTTCTATCGCTCCCTTGTCTTGTTGGTCATCGCATGTCCTTGTGCGCTGGTCATCTCGACGCCCGTATCCATCGTCAGCGGGCTGGCCGCGGCAGCACGCAATGGCGTCCTAGTCAAGGGTGGAGAGCACTTGGAGACCGTCGGCCGCACCAAGGCCGTCGCCATTGATAAAACGGGCACGCTTACAGTCGGCATACCCGTCGTGCAAGAGGTCATCCCCGTTAACGACACACCGGGCGACCGTTTGCTCGAGATTGCCGCAGCTATTGAACAGCGGAGCGAACATGCCATCGCCAGATCGATCGTCGAATACGCTGCGCAACACGATATTGCGCCAGCCGCCTGCCGCGACTACCAGGGCATTCGTGGTAAGGGAGCCCGTGCTTCCGTGGATGGGGAGGAGTATTTGCTCGGCAGCCACAGGCTGCTCGAGGAAAATGGCGTTTGTACGGAGGAGATGCATCGAACGATGGCCGATCATGAGGATTGCCATCACACGACCGTCGGGCTCGCTTCGACACGCGGACCGCTCGGTGTGATTCTACTGGCCGACGGACTCCGGCAGGAGTCTAGTGTTGTTGTGCGCTCGCTCCGTGAGATTGGTGTCAATCACATTATCATGCTGACCGGTGACAACGAGGGAACGGCCAAGGCGATAGCTGAGGAATGCGGCGACATCGATTTCCGTGCGGAGCTACTACCCGCCGACAAGGTGGCAGCTGTCGAGGAGCTCCGGCGTTCGCACGAGCATGTCATGATGGTGGGTGACGGAATCAACGACGCTCCGGCGCTGGCTGCCGCAAGCGTTGGCGTGGCCATGGGGACGGGCGGAACTGACGCGGCTTTGGAAACGGCGGACATCGCACTGATGGCGGACGACCTCCGCAAACTTCCGTGGCTACTGCGTCATAGCCAAAGGACGAAGAACATCATCATCCAGAATGTCTCGCTGTCGCTGGGCATCAAGGCGGTGTTTCTTGCGCTAGCGATCCCGGGGCTGGCGAACCTCTGGATGGCCATCGCCGCCGATATGGGGGCGTCGCTGCTCGTAACCTTCAACGGTTTGCGGTTGCTTCGAGCAAAGGGTGAGGACGGTTGAACCTGCAACAGTCGAATTGAAGAATGTCGATTCCAAGGATAGAATGACTCGGATGATACGACTTGCGGTCAAACTGGTGATGGTGTGGTTGCTCCTGGGCCCGCCTGCGCTGTGTCGAGCCGGAGTTCTGGTCCAATGCTGCGATCATGAATCCGAAGGCACACCGGATCCCAGTGACTCTGTTGCATCGCCATGTTGCGCCGACGAGGGCAGCGACAGCGGCTCATCCGATTCCGCACCCGACTCGACGCCTCGCAGGTGCGGCACCTGCGCGGGTGTGTGCGCGTCCGTCGCCAAACCGACGGATGACTCCAACTCGACCACGCTTGCCGCTTTCTTGGTACCTCCTACAAACGTCGTCACGGTAGCTGCGATCACGCGAGTCACGAACATGTCCCGATTGAGTTGGCTCACAAGCCTGCCGTTTCCACCGAGCGATCTCCCGCTTCTGATCTGATTCCCAAAAGCAACTGTTTCGAATGGCTTCCAGCGCCGGTGCGCGCACAGCGCTAATTGGTGATGAGGGACTTGGTCTCGCGCACTTTCGCGCGAGGTTTAATGAACGATGAATTGGATCCGTTAGTTGGAGATTCTCAATGAGAACAAGAATACGGACAAGACTGACAACGACGTGCACCTTGCTCGTCCTCTTGTCGTTGGTCGGGTACATGAACCAAGATGTCCGCGGCTCTGGCGGAGCGACTACGGAATCGGGCAGCAGCGACTCGAGCCGATCAACTGGTCCGGCCAACAGCGCCGTAAGACCAACGTTGGACCAGGGCTGGTGCAGTGGACATGGCGTACCGGAGTCGGTGTGCACAAGATGCAACGCATCGCTCATTCCGCGATTCAAGGAGGCAGGAGACTGGTGCGACGAGCATGGGCTGCCGGAGTCGCAGTGTACGGTCTGTCATCCAGAGGTGGAGGCGGAATGGGCAAAGTTGAATCCAAACGCCAAGAAGGATGATGATCGCGGTGGTTCACGAGGAGTCAGCCCGGACTCAACCTCCATCCGGTCCTCTGGCCCTCCACCCGGTAAGCGAGATCCGAACCGGCTGTGGTGCTCAGAGCACGACGTCTACGAGGATGAGTGTCTTATTTGCCACCCGGAATTGAAGAACAAGCCTGCGAATGAAGGTGCCGCCGAACTCATGTGCAAGGAGCACAACGTGCCGGAGAAGGAGTGCGGCATCTGTCATCCGGAACTGGCTCCCGATCTGAAACCCGGTGAGAGCCTGAAGATCCGTCAGCTTTCACGGAGATCCGCAGCAAAGGCGGGAATTACGACGGAAAGAGCGCAGCCAGGTGAATCATCACCCGGCATCAGCGTGTTTTGCGAGGTGCGGTACAACCAGAACCAGGTGGCACGCATCACACCGCTCGCGCCCGGCGTGGTTGATCGCGTACTCGTCGACGTCGGGCAGGCTGTGGGCGAAGGCGACATCCTCGTCGAGATTGCCTCCTCCGAAATCGCGGCCGCCAAACGAGACTATTTGTTGGCCATCGTCGATGAGAAAGTGAAATCCTTCTCCCTTGCGCGCGAAGAGCAATTGCTCGCCAAGAAGATCTCAGCCGAGGCAGCCTATCAAAAGGCCGAGGCCGAGCACGAGATGGCCAGAGCAGTCAAAACAACGGCTCGGCAGACACTCCTGAATTATCGTTTCACCGACGCGGAAATTAGGCAGATCGAGGGCACGAAGTCGAGTTCGTCGTTGATGTACGTGCGGGCTCCCTACGCAGGGACCTTGGTGGAACGCGAAGCCGTGGTCGGGGAGGCCGTCGAGCCCGGCGCAAAACTCTTCACTCTCGCCGACCTCTCAACCATGTGGCTCGAACTTGCCGTCCCGGAGAACCAAATAGCGAGTGTGCATCCAGGCCAAGTGGTCGAGGGGACTTTCAGCGGGCTACCCGGCCTGACAATTCAAGGTGAACTTATCTGGATCGACTCGCGCGTCGATGAGCGGACCCGCCTCGTCAAGGCACGTGCATTGGTTCCAAATCCTGACGCACAACTGAAAAGCGGCATGTTCGGCGTGGCCAAGGTGGTGTTCGAGAAGCCGGTGAGCATGCTTCGCCTGCCTCCATCGGCGTTGCAGCGATTCGAGGGGCAGCCATATGTCTTTGTCAAAAAGAACGAAGACTTGTTTCAACTGCGGCGAGTGATCGTGGGCGCCAAGGACGCTCATTCGGTCGAAATTCTCGCGGGCATTCTCGCCACCGACGAAGTTGTTGTGTCGGGTGGCTTCACGATGAAATCTGAATTCCTCAAGTCGCGCCTGGGCGCCGGCTGCGTGGATGATTAGAGGGAACGGGCCACCATCATGTTGAATCGTCTTGTAGAATTCGCGCTCAAGAATCGGTTGCTGGTTCTGCTCCTGTTTGTGCTCTGCATTGGGCTCGGCGGTTGGACCCTCGTGCACATCCCCGTTGATGCGTTTCCCGATACGACGCCCGTGCAGGTACAGATCAACACCGTTGCCCCAGCTCTGAACCCCGAGGAGATTGAGCAGCAGATTACGCTACCTGTCGAGCTTTCGATTGGAGGCCTGCCGGGCCTTTCGAGCGTCCGCTCGGTATCGAAGTTCGGGCTTTCGCAAGTCGTCGCCATCTTTGACGACGCATCCAGTATCACCGACGCACGGCAATACGTGTCCGAGCGACTCGCTGGAGTTGAGCTTCCCGATGGCATCAGCAGACCGGAACTGGGGCCGATTGCCACGGGTTTGGGGGAGATCTTTCACTACATCGTGCGATCAGAAGACCCGAATCGAACGCTCGAAGATCTTCGCACAATTCACGATTGGATCATCAAACCCGAACTGAGGAAGGTCCCCGGTGTCGCGGAGGTGAACTCCTGGGGCGGTAACGAAAAACAGTTCCATGTCATCGTATCGCCGGAGTCGCTCCTGAAATACGACCTGACACTGGACGACGTTTTCGAGACACTTGAGGAGAACAACCACAATGTCGGCGGCGGGCAGATCGTTTCGGGCGGCGAGTCGAGACTGGTGCATGGCATCGGACGCGTCACCAGCATCGAAGAGATCGAGAACATCGTCCTTGCGTCCTACGACGGAACGCCACTCTTCATCAAGGACATCGCCGAAGTTGCCATTGGGCACGAGATACGCCGTGGCGCAGTCACCGCACAAGGTCGCGGCGAAGCGGTCCTTGGCCTTGCGTTTATGCTCATGGGGGAGAACAGCAAGGTCGTCTCGGAGATGCTCAAAGAGCGACTCGATGGAGTCAGAAAATCTCTTCCTGGCGACGTCATCGTCGAAATCGTCTACGACCGTACCGATCTGGTACGCGAGGTCATCAACACTGTCAAGCACAACCTCACTGCCGGCGCGGTGCTTGTCATCATCGCACTCTTCATCTTGTTGGGAAACATACGTGCCGGTTTGGTCGTTGCGGTATCGATTCCCATCGCCATGCTGTTTGCGGTCCTGGGCATGTACGAGTTTGGCATCGCCGCCAGCCTTTTGAGTCTCGGCGCGATCGACTTCGGCGTGATCGTGGACGGCTCCGTCGTGATGACGGAAGCGAATCTCAGGACGCTCGCTGAACGTCAAACCGAACTCGGTCGCCCGCTGGAACGAGGCGAGCGTTTGCGTTGCATCATCGACTCCAGCAAGCAGGTAGTTCGACCCACTGTGTTCGGCCTCGGCATCATCATGGTCGTCTTCTTTCCCATTCTCATGCTTCAGGGCATCGAAGGTAAGATGTTCCGTCCCATGGCGTGGACGTTCATCTTTGCTTTGGCAGGTGCGCTGCTCATCGCAGTCACCCTTTCGCCGATTCTGGGCTACTATTTCCTGCCTCGCAAAGTTGGCGAGAACGCCGGTCTCGTCGGACAAGCGCTGGTGGCGGTCTACGGGTCGTTGCTCAAATGGACCTTGCGGCTGCGTGTCGTTGTGCTGCCGGCTGTTGCCGTACTAATCGTGGCAACCGGTTTTCTGGCCCTGCGGCTGGGCGGCGAGTTCATTCCCCGCCTGAGCGAGGGTTCCACCGTCATCAACACGATACGTTTGGCCGGCGTCTCGATTGACGAATCGGTGAACTACAACACGCGCATTGAGCGTCTTCTCCTCGACGCGTTCCCCGATGAGATCCGGGATGTGTGGAGTCGTACCGGAACGGCCGAGGTTGCAACCGATCCGATGGGTATCGAACTGACCGACATTTTCATCTCGCTAAAGCCGCGCGAGCACTGGTCGCGCGCGACGACGCAAGCGGAACTAACGGCGCTCATGCAGCAGGAAGTTGCGGACCTGCCCGGCCTAAACATGGTGTTTACGCAGCCGATTGAGATGCGACTCAACGAGATGATCTCGGGCATTCGTTCCGATCTAGGAATCAAAATCTATGGTGACGACTTCGACCAGCTCATCCGACTGAGCAACCGTGTTCAGGAGATTCTCGCGGACATGGAAGGAGCGTCGGACATCGCCGTGGATCAGGTGACTGGGCAGCCAACACTACGAATCAGCGTGGACCGGCATAAGATCGCGCGGTTCGGGATCCCCGCCCGTAACGTGCTCGATTTCGTTGAAACCATTGGCACGCGACGCGTGGGAGAGGTCTTTGAAGGGCAGCGTAAGTTCCCACTTGTGGTTCGGCTTCCTGACGAATACAGGACGAACAGCGATCTTCTTGCTGCTACCCTGATCCCCACTGAGATTGGGACGCGCCTGCCACTAACTGAGCTGGCCCTGATCGAGGATACGGAAGGAGCGTCGACCATCAATCGCGAATGGAGCCGGCGCCTTATTAGAGTTCAGTGCAACGTTGTCGGACGCGATACGACGTCCTTCGTCGCAGAGGCGAAGGCGCGAATCGACAAGGAGATGGCGCTTCCCGAAGGCTACGTGATCGACTGGGGCGGGCAGTTTGAGAATCTCGAACGGGCGAGATTACGACTGAGCATTCTCGTACCGCTTACACTGACTCTCGTGTTCTTCCTCCTGTTTTTCAGTCTCAAGAGTCTTCGCGATGTGCTTCTCATTTACACGGGCATTCCGTTCGCCATGGTCGGGGCGGTGCTGGCCCTGGAGTTTGCGGGACTTCCCTTCAGTGTAAGTGCCGCCGTAGGATTCATCGTCCTTGGGGGAATCGCCGTACTCAATGGTCAGATACTGGTCTCCGCGATTCGACCGCTGCGAGATACCGGCGCAAGTTTGCGAGAAGCGGTCACGGCGGCGGCAACGCAACGGCTACGCCCGGTGTTGGCCACGGCCGTCACTGACGCCGCCGGCTTCTTGCCCATGGCGATCTCGACTGGCGTCGGAGCCGAGGTGCAACGCCCACTTGCGACGGTCGTAATCGGCGGAATCGTAACATCGACGCTTCTGACGCTCTTCGTTCTCCCGCTGCTTTACGAACTATTCGGTAAGGACGAGGCGGAAGAAGTAGTGATTTGACTCTCCAACGAAGTGTGAGGAGAAAGAGGATCCTTATTCGTGTCCAGAAGGCTGGAGTTTTAGCCTGCGGAGTACCTTGTGTATGGCGGATGAATTCCGGAGCGCGTGGCGGGTGAAAACCGTAGCGCCTGAAGCTGAAGAATGTTCCCTACCTACTCTTGTCGAGAAGATCGAGTTTTCTGTTACTCTAAATGCTCTGGTACCTGGTCCACGACTTTCCTAGAATGCTGTCGTTCAGGCGCAGGGCTCTGCTGGGAAGCAACCTGAGCGCGACACGAGCGGGTCTTGCCCGAGGCATTCAGCTATGGACCAGATTTGCGTCAAAATCAGCCGGGCAGAGAATCAGTGTCAAGTCGGTCCGGAATTGGCGACGTAACTCCTCTCCCCCGCGTAACTGAGGCCGGGGGATTGGTAACCCCGGCACCCGTGTCGTAACGTGTTTTCCGACAGGGGATTACGTTCAAAACCGTGCGATGTTTGGCGTCTCGCTTGGCGGGCCTTCGCGGAGCTGGCGGGGAGGATTCAGCGCCGCTTGGTGAAACCCGGTCCGCCGATTGGGATCGGGGGACATCCGTTGTCATTCGGCCTCCCTCTGGCGCGCCGCCGCTTCCACGGGACGGTAGCGGCCCCCCCGGACCGAAGGAACGGGTCCTCCAGCCTGATGCCGGAATCCATTGGGGGGGCGACGAATCTCAATAAAGGCACGAGAGATCGCGGCGGGGCTCCGTTGGGCAGTGACTGACAGGTCGGGCCGGCGAATCCGTGCGGCGTGAGGGGCAACGTTTCCGCTCCGTTGAACCGGTCGGGAAACGACTTCCAGCGGTCAGGCCGGCATTCGTTACAGCCGCTGTCCCCGGAACATCGGGAACCGGTCACCCAAGTGAGGCGACAACACTGGAAGGATCTGAATCTCGTGTTCGAAGTGCAGCCGAGGGCCTCATGTGGCTGCCGGTCGGCCCCGTGCGAACTTAGGGTGCCGACAGAGGGTGAGTCGAGATGCAGGCTAGCGCTCGTCTTGCGGCCACAGCTCCAAGTGAAGCCTCAACTCGTCTTGCTTTGCCACCCTGCCCGATTGAAGAACCGTGACTTTCTGTTCCCTGCAGCGTTCATCGAGAAGGTGACCGGCCCAGCTGGCCCCCTGGCGCGCGACGGTGAGAAGCGCCTCGGCTGACCAATCCGTCTTGATCCGTGCCAAGCCACGAAGTGCGTTGAAGCCGACTCGATCATCCTTCCGCCGTCGGATCTTGATGAGGGCGTCCACTACATGGTCTGTTCCGATCCGGCCGAGCGCCTCACCGACCACTTGGCCGAGCCGGGCAGCGTCCGGGTCCAGATCCGATCCGGTGCCTGCCCCAGCCTCTGCGTTGCCACTCGCTGTGTCATCATGCGCCTCCAGCCCGTCAACCTGACGAGCATGCTTATCCAACAGGCTGATTAGCGCCTCGGACGCGCGGCCGGAGCCGATCTTTCCAAGCGATTCGGCTGCGTGCAAGCGGACGTAATCGTCTTCATCCTGAAGCGCGTTCATCAACGCATCCACCGCATCGGCCGAGCCCACGTCGCCCAGCGCTATGGCTGCCGCACCGCGAACACCCCGGTCCGGATCCTTCAAGAGGTAGGTCAAGCCAGCTACGGCTTTTTCGGCACCAAGTTTCCCCAATTGCTCAGCCGCCTGCGAGCGAACCCACGCATGTGGATCGCCAAGTGCCCCAAGCAGTGCATCGAGGGCCTGATCGGAACCGATTCGCCCGAGCGCTAAGGCCAACGCGTACCTTTCTCCCCACTCTTCCTCAGTCGCCTTGCGGCTTCTCTCTAGCAGCAAGCGGACCAAGGGTTCGACTGCCCGATGTGAGCCAGTTTTCCCCAGTGCTTCCGCCGCCAGCTCGCGAACGTCTCCATCTGAATCCGACAAGGACGCAATGAGTGCGTCAACAGCCCGATCGGAGCCGATTGTCCCAAGCGCTGTCACCACCGGTCTGCGTATCTTAGCATCTCCGTCGCGGAGTGCTTCGATCAGGGCGTCAGTCTCACTGTCACGCGGAGAGGTCAGCCTCCGCAGTGCTTCCGCCGCCTCTGGCCGGATGTCGGACTTCCGGTCGGCGACTACAGTGCCGAGTGGACCGACCGCGCGTTCTTCCACGGTTTGTCTCAGTGTCCGGATCATCTCCTCCGAAAAATGCTCCTTCAACTCTGCGCTTGCCCCCCCTCCCATCCAACCCAGTGCTCTTGCCGCGTTCCTCCGTACACGATCGTGCTCATGTGCCAGAGCATCGATTAGAACTCCTACGGCCCTGCTACAGTCCCCCCCGAAGACCCAGACAAGAGCCACACTCGCAATCTGCCGGACTTGTCTATCCAGGTCGGACAGAGCAGCGACCAGTGCCGTCACGCTGATCTCGGACGGGATCTGAGATATCGCGACCACCACCTGCCCACGAACGAAGCCAACATCGTCGTTCAGCGCAGCGATGAGGGCGTGCAGAGCGCGATCGGATGCAATAAGGCCCAGGGCGGACGCTGAGGCTGCGCGAACAGCACCGACCCGGTCGTGTTTGAGAGAGAAGACGAGCGCATCAACAGGCTGATCCGATCTAATGTTGCCGAGTGCTTTCGCCGTTGCGATACGTACATCGTCTGCGTCATCCCGCAAGGCTTGGATCAGAGGTGCAACACCAAGGATCGAGCCGGTCCGGCCCAAAGCCTCAGCGGCTTTGGCTCGAACGTTGCCATCGTCGTCCTCAAGTCGGCCAATCAGAGCGGGGATGGCTCGATCGGGCTCAACCACGCCCAGGCCCATTGCTGCGCATGACCGGACGGTCGGGTCAGTATCTGTCAACGCGTCGATCAACACTTGCAAGCTACGATCGGAGCCGATCGTCCCGAGCACTAGGGCTGTCCACTCGTTCAAGCGACGCACACCCGAGATGATTGCGTCTTGCGTTCGGTCTAAGCCGATCTCCGCGAGGGTCTCGGCCGCCGCCTCTTGTACGTCAACATCGGGGTCCAGCAGGGCGTCCACCAAAGCGGCGATCGCGCGATCCGTGCGGATTCTGCCGAGCGCCTCCACGGTGGCGCACCGGTCCGAGTTTTCGCCATGGTTCAGCCATGCAATCAAGGGGGCAACCGTTCGATCGGAGCCGATCCTGCCCAGTGATTCAGCTGCCGTCGATCGAACGTGACGGTCCTGGTCGTCCAGCGACTGTGTTAATGCTGCGATCGCGGACTTCGAGCCTACGAGGCCAAGTGCTTCGGCAATCCGCGCGCGTAACTGGGGATCAGCTGCGTTGGCGAGCTGATGCCCAAGGCTACCTGTTGCTTCGTCTGTGGCAATCAAGGCGAGCGCCTCGACAGCGTACGGTCCTAGTTCAGAGTCCTCCAACGCACCCACAACCCGGGCGATGATATCCGCGCCGACGAGTGGGATCAGTGCGAGCAAGCTCTCGTGAGCAAAGTCGCGCTCCTCAGCCCGATACCTGTTTCGAACGACGAAGCACCACGCGCCAAACGCATGCTCCGCCACATCGCGTGCGAGTTCTAGTTCGGAATCGTCCCTAGGTCGCCCGGCAGGATTCAAGAAACGGCTGCAGAGCATCACCAAAGTCCGCCAGGAATCGTCGTACCCTTCGTCGATTTCCGCCAAGAGCCAGCGGATGAGGCGGCTGGCAAGTGTTCGGCTGCGCGCCCACAGGCTGCCCATCATGAAGACGAAGGGGCGCATCCACGCCGGATCCCACGCGTGTTCGTTGAAGGCACGCCGGATCTCTTTCTCACTCTGTCTTGCCAGCCAGCGACCGGCGAAATACTCGAGGAACGTCTGGTCCGCGAACCGGACACACTGATCGGCGGATTGGACAAGCATACCGCTCTGCCGGAGGACTCGCTCCTGAATAGTGTTCAGCCATCCACCGGCAAGCTCATCTTCGGGGGCCGTATCGCGGCCCGTGTTCTCGCGGATCAGCGCCAGCGCGTCGTTGCTGGTAAGTTGCCGGTTGGGTGCCTCGGACCAGCAGGCCCACGCCAGACGGCCCAGCAGTCGAAGGATGAGCGAACGCGTGAGCGTTTCGTGTTCCCCGGACTGATCGATCAATTGCTGTTCGCGGCGACGCAGGAGTTCGTGCACAGCAAGTTCAAGCAATTCGCCTTCGTTTGCCGGCAACGTCATGTCACCGCGTTCTTTCACGAAGCACAGGAGCATCAACAGGAGTGGCTTGCGTACCATATTGTGCGTCAGGGGATTGCCTTCGAGTTGCCGCAGCAGGCGACGCCCGCGATCGGGGTCATCACAGAAGCGAGCACTGATATACGCCTCAACATCACGCCTGTCGAACTGCTCGAGCGCCAGACGTTCTTTTCGGAATCGGCGGAGCGGCATGCGTTCAAACGCCCAGGGGCGGCCGGCTATCACTACCGCGTTGTGGGAGACGGGATCTCTAGCCACCTCCCGATCAAGCCACTTGAACAGCATCTCACGTCTGGCCTGCGGGTTCACTTCATCCAGGCCATCGAGCAGCAGTACTGCTTTGCCTCTTGCAAAGAGGTCATCGACCAACGAGGTATCCAGCCGCGTGGTGTGAGCAGCCAACTCGTTGATGGTCTCATGCAGATCGGGCCTCCACTCCGTCAAGTCGATGGTGAACGGGATGCGGCACAGCGCCTCTTTCGGATGCAGTAGAAAGCGTCGAGCGAGATGCCACGCCATGTCGTCTAAGAATGTCGACTTCCCGGCGCCTGCGTCGCCTGTCACAGACACCTTTGGGTGAACGCCGGGCGTGAGGAGTTCCTTCATCAGTGCCGATTGAGGGCGTGTTTCTCTCCGCTGCCCCTGCTCCCCGTCGTCCTGCGGATCCCATCCAGTTTGCCCCCATGTCAAGTAACGCGGACGGTACAACTGCGCTCTCCACGACTCGCACGTGTCAGAGAGCACCTCCAGACGGCTCAGCCGATTCCGGATCGCTCCAACGTATGAACCCAGTTGCAGCAATATGGGGTCGTCAGTGAACAGTTGAGTGTCATCGTCGCTGATCGCGAGCACGGGTGCGCCCTGGTACGCTTTGGGCCATGCGCTTCGCAGTGCTCCATAGGCCGCGTCGACTCGTCCCGAGCGCGCCAGCTCCGTAAGGAATGCGCGAAGCCCGGATTTCGGCGCACCCCGCGGCACATAGAAGTTCGTTCCGAGCACAGCGGGCACGCCGCGGGCGAGGAAACGGTCGGCCAGGACATGCCAGGTGGAGCAGCCAAGCAGTACGACGCACCGTAGATCTTCATTGTCTATCGCCCGTTCAATGAAGGACTTGTCCTCAACGTCGCCATCTGCGAAACGTAGGTACGCCTTGCGGCCTCTCGTGTGAACATGCCCTCCGAAGACCAGCACATGCCAGTTCTTGGTTCCAAGATGTCCGAAGACCGAGGACCAGCCTTGCTCCACCAGCGGTTCTTCCAAGTACAGATCGCGAGCATGCGAATCCTGCACGGCTTCGCGAAGCCGCTGAATCTCCCCCACGTAGCCGGGGTCCTCGATGATTACACCTACCTCGAGGCGCCCTGCGATGCCTTGGCCACGTGACCCAGTGCGGCCGGCTCGCAGTAGCTGCACGCCTGAGAGCCAACACAGCGGAATCGCCTCCTCCCCCGACTCTGCTGAGATCGAGGCGGTTTCCCAAGGCAAGAACTCCAGGCACGGGTTGTTCACCGTGAGACGGATGTTCAGTGTCTTGTCCTGCTGTCGCGCGGCTCGAAGCCGCTCGCGGGTTTCTTCGCCAACCTCGCCGCCGAACAGGAAGCTCCCCAGCGTTTTGCCCAGCGCCTCCAGATCTCTTGACTGCGGGCTCCTTCGCCCCGCGGCCGCATCGACCGGACGCGGGTCGGTCGTAAGAGCACTATTCACATCTCGTCCGGCAGAGCTGATGAGCCGGAGACGATTCAGGATGTCTGCTTCGGTCTGCGCATCGTAGACCTGCGAATGCGAGGCGCCTCCGAGAACGCAAATCACCATGCGGCGCGATGTGCTGTCGTATTCTACGGCGACGTGTAGGGGTGACTCGTTTCCTCCGGTTTGACTCATGGCGGCTGCTCCAGCCAGATGCCTCACCTTGTTCGGAGCCGAACATTGTCTCGGCGGGGGCGCTTGGGATTCGGTTGGCCGACCCAACCGGGCAACATCGCAACGACGGAACAGAAACTCGGTGCTCCAACCGGCGAGACCGACGCGCACACCGCCGCGAGCATTCTATCAACCGCGATTCGCGTGCGAAATGCGCGGCGTCCCGCATCTTGATCTGGCTACCCCTGGACGACGGGCGAACGTGCCCGTGGACCACCTTGGGCCAGCCGAGACACCGCGTCCAGCCCGCTGGCCGGCAGGAGGTTGAGGGGCCGGCGTTTCGCGAGTCTGGGCTGGTGCTCCCGTGGCAGGTGACGAGGGTTAGCGTGCGCGCCAATGTGGCGGTAGACGGGGCATGTAGTCGCTCGGCCACGCAGTTCAACGCCACCGCACCGACGACGGTTCATGCGGCTTCCACCCGCCGGTGCGGGCGACGGAGGCGGATGACTGATGTCAGGAGGGCGCGCGCGATCGAGGTCGATGGTGGGGTGCATTGCTCGGTGACGCGTCCGGCTTCCCGCTCTGCAAGCAAGCGCACCCGACGGACGCCCCGGCCATTCCGGAAGGTCCGCCCCGCTCCGTGTGGACAGCGCGGACTCTATCCACCGAAACCGTACACTAAGTCGTGCCGAACTGTGCGCTTATCGCGAGTTGAGGCTCGCCGAATCGTACTTTTAACGTACTCATGCCGATAAGCCAAACCCTTGCCGGGGCAGGAGTTATGGCTGGTGCAGAAAATCGAATAATAAGTAGTGTGGTAGTAGCTGATCCACTTCTCCTGCGAGGATTTGCTTACCGCTCCATTTGCGAGGTTGCAGTCGCGGGGCGAGGGCGCGTTCCCATGTCGAAATCGTGGTCTCGCCACGGTTTGGGGGCGGTGGAGACGACGCCGTTCGTCCTGCACAGATACGTATCAGGTGCACCCGGATTTCGCGGCGCGACGCCACGCAGACTCCCTAATCGTAAACGTTTCCCCGGGGACCGGGTCGGCCCTACCTGAAGCCACGAGCCTAAACGTTTAACGAGGGGTCTGCTTGACTGGTTTGTCCCGCCGCCCGGGTGCGAATCTCCAGGTGCGAGTCCACTCCTGGTCGGTTCGCCGGGAATCGAGCGAACCGCCAATGAGCGGTTGCAGGCGGAGGTAAACGAAGATGAATCATTACAAACTGAGAGCCGTCGTGGAATTCGTTCGGACACACGGAGCAGTAGCAGGCAATCTTGATGAGGCACTCAAGTGTTGCGGGCTAGACGACATGCTTACACCGAGTGAGCAGCTGGAGGTCAAACAAGAGTTGGCTGCCATGGCTGAGGCTGACGACGTCAAGGAGCGCTTGCGTCTGAGGCTTGAACAGTGGATTTGAGCGGGTCGGCTTGGACCGGGTTCCGGGCCCGCGCGGACTCCCATGTACAGGTCGGTTGGACGTCTGGAATCAGCGCAGGCGCACGCAGGAGCCAGGCGGTAGAAGGCGTGTTGTACAAGAGATCTTGTAGGCGGCGGGAGTTGGATGTGGAACCCACTTCGTAAACCTTTCCCTGCAGCCCGACGGGTCAACGCATGGGCCAAAAGTTTATCGAGCGGTGCCGCCCACTTGGGTGGCGGACCGCTTTCGTAAACTTTTCCCCGTCGGCTGCAGGTCGGCCTATGGTCCTAAAGGTTTATCGAGTGGCCCACGAGAAGATCTCCCGCCGCCTACAAGGATGGGGGCTGGCTGGTGGCGCCGGTTCACTGGCCAGGCAGGCGAACCGACGCTTGGTCGGGGTGGCTGGAGGTACATAACATGAAGACGGAAGAAGGATGGATTGAGGGAGGAGTGGTCGTTGCAGAATCAGCCCTGCTGAAGGTGGAGCGAGGCACAGGGTACGGGAGCGTGCCGGGATTGGAGGACGAAGAGCTGGCCGATCCCGATGAGTTGGAGCGGCAGGTGATGATCGCCGAGTGGGGCCCGATACTGGCGATTCCGATCACATGGAAGCGCCCTTTGATTCGCCCGCAGTTAGATGGGAATAACAAGCTCGATTGGGGGGCCTTTGGAACCGTCGACTTCGACAGATTGAGGCCGACGTTCAACCCGGGCTTGCGCTTGGCACAGGAGCTTGAGGAGGATCTGAGGAACGCTGTCATCATGCTGGGCGTCGTTTCACAACGTCTGGCTAACGAAGCACGTGGTGAGGCGCTGAGGATGATCCACATGTTCAACGTGGAGGCGGATTACTTCGACGATTGGAGTCAGTGGGCATTCGCACGATGGTATCTGCGGGCAAGGACGCTGCGTCGTAGGATCCGTGGGCTGAGGCGTGCCGCTTGGGAGGCTAGACGGGCAGCGGCGGAGCAAGACGATTAGTTCGTCCAAGCGGCGTCAAGGCCTCTTCAAGCTGGCGCGAAGAGCCCTGTCGCGGCAGTCGATGGGGTTCGAGGTGACAACTATGGAAACGAGGCAACCAGTACGGGTGTTCCGCGCCGGTCAGGTAACATGTGCGATCTGGGAAAATGGGACCTACGGAAGCAGTACGGCGGAGCGCACGCTGAAGGTGACGGTGGCGAAACGGTACCGCGATCGCTATGGATATTGGAAGCAATCCTTCCGGTTTTCGCCAAGTGAGACCCTTTTGGCGATCGATGTGCTCAGGAGGGCTTTCGAGGCGATGGTCGACATGCAGATCGATCATGAGATTGCCCGGGCGATAGAGGCGAAGACGACCGAACCTCTTCGACTCGGTGTGAAGAGGTCGGCCGCGTAAGACGGCTGGCTTCGAGGTGGAAAAGATGGAGAGCAACGAACCAATACAACGCTTCCGTGCGGGCCAAGTCGAGGGCGCGCTATGGGAGAACAAGGTGCAGATGAAGGGGCATTCGGGCACGATTTTGAAGGCGACCGTGGCCAGGCGCTACACGGACTCGGCGGGCAACTGGCGGAGCTCGCAGAGCTTTGCAAGGAACGAGATCCCATTGGCGATCTACGTGTTGCAGAAGGCGTTCGAGGCCATGATTGAGAAACCGGCGGGTACCCCGAAGGCCAACGATGAGGTGACCGCGGCGGTTGAGGAGGAACGGGTCCTCTGACGGGCCCGTACTCTTACATCGATGTAACGCGGGGTCGGTCAGCCATGGACGTCGAAGTTCATCCGGATGGTACCGTCGATTTTTTCGACGAGTTCCTGCGGCAGGTCGATGGTGATTTCGCGCGTGCGGCCGTAGCGCCCGCGGGAGAGGATGCGACTGCGAATCAGCGAATAGATATCCAGCTCGGCGAGCAGGTCGCCGAATGCGCGCCCCGTCATCCCCCGCAGCCCGACCCGTCGGCAGAACCGGTTGTAGGCGTCGTAGGCCTCGCCGGTGCCGATGGGCATGCCGTTGGATCGGCGGGTCGCTTCGATCACTGCGGCCATGGCCGCCTGGAGTTGTGTCGGTGCGGAGCGCAGCAAGGTGAGATAGCGATCGCGGTCCAGCTCGGCCGCGGCGCTGTCGACCAGGTCAAGCGTGATGGCGCTACCGGCCTTCTCGGCGAGATACGCGCTCTTGGCGAGCAGGGCGACGGCCTTCCGGGCGTCGCCATGGTCCTGGCTGGCCATCGCGGCGATCTTCTCGATGACGCCCGGCTCCACGGTATTGGGGTTCAGCGCCTTTTCCACGCGAATGCGCAGGATGTACTGGAGGTCGACCGCGTCGTAGGGCTTGAAGATCAGCTCGTTGAGCTTGAGAAACGACTTCACGCGCGGGTCCAAGTGGTCCGGCCAGTTGAGCCGGTTGGAGGCAAACACGAGGACGAGTCTGGCCTTGATGCGCTGCGGAAGCCGGCGAACCAGAAAGGTCAGGAAGGTGTCACGATCGCGCCGCACATTGTCGACTTCATCAATGAAGAGGATCAGGTAGCCGTCGTAGCCGGCGAGCTTGGCTTCGATCCGGAGCATCAGCTCCTCGAGCGAGATGCCCTTCTTGTAGCGCTTGCTTGCACCGAGCAGGCAGGCGAGATCGTTGAGCGCCCGGAAACAGGGCCTGGGCGTCGAGACGTCAAGCTGCTCGTGACGAAGCGCAACGTGCCTCGCACGGGCCATCTCGGCCAACAGGTTCAGAAAAAAGCTCAACGTCAGCGTCTTGCCCGTACCGGTCTTGCCCCATATGGCCAGATGGCATGGATGGTCACCGCGCAGGATGCCGGCGAAATGGCTGCTGAGTTCCTGGATTTCGGCGTCGCGCACATTGGCGTTGAAAATCTCCTCCAGGACGGCCAGTTGCTCGGAGCGAATCAGTTGCTCGTCGTCCAGAAAGCGCCGGTCTCTGATGATGGCGCTTCTGGCCATGTGCCGTATCCGGCCGAGTATTTTGCTGCGCACGGTTGCTGATTCCATTGGAAAACCACCTCCACATGCCTTCAGTGGAACAGCTGGTATATAAAGGCTTCGATCCTCACCCAGAGTAACGTTCCAGTGGAACGTCCGAAGCGGCTCGTGCGCTGGCGGCCACCGCGTTACTACCGAGTAGTGGCAACGTGGGTTGTGATCTATGGGGCGGGGTTTATAAGCGTTGTCTTTTGATAGTAGTAGTAAGTAGTAGAAGGGATATACATATTATAATAAGGGTTCCAGTGGAACGCTACTCTCACTGGCACCTCGCCGGTACTCGGTCGGGCATTCAGGCGATCGTCCGGGATGCAGCGGTTCACGAATCGCCTGGACGAACCGCCAATAGAGTGGTTCGGCCGGGAGGAATGCAACATGACGTAGACAATACAACGATACTCAGGCCCACGCTGGCTGCCACGCGTCCGCTTGCGCGGCGTGGAGTACATCATCGACGATCGTCTCTGGGAACTGGGGCGAGTCACGGACCCTGGCGATGCCGTGGCGTTCAGGACGCAACGGGGTGAGCGCATGCTGAAGGAGTTCTACGTCACCGGTTGCCCCGTTTGTGGGCTTGAAATCGGCATACCGAGGGGAACAAGGGAAGACAAGATCGTGTGCCAGCGCTGCCGGAAACCGTTCAATACGGTGAGTGTCGAAACAGCAAGATATATATACTAGGACCTCCACAGAGGCCCTATGAGTCCTACGAATCCGCTCGCGACCCCTGCAATCAGGCCGTTCTTCGAATCACTTCTTCCGGATTTCGTGCTTGCGTTTGCCTTTTTCACCGCGCTCGCTTACGCGGTGTTGGGCAAGCGCTTTGATCACCAGAAGCCTGCGGTGGCCATGTCGGCGGCCCTGGGATTGGCCCTGGCCATCGGTTTGGTCTGGTGGGAACACCAGCACGGGTGGTCGGTTCGGAATCTCGGGCCGATCGCCATCGGTTTCGCGGTGATCCTGCTGGCCATGATCATGTTCCAGGGCATCCGTCGGACCGGCGGCTCCTGGGCCGGCGCGGGAATCGCCTTCGGCGCGAGCATCCTGGTGGCATGGGTGCTGGGATTCGACTGGATGATCGCAACCGAAATTGTCCAGACGCTTGCCATCGTTGCGCTGATCGTCGGGATCGTGGCGTTTCTGATTCACCTGCACGGCCACGGCCCCCCGGGACGTCTCATTCCGGCTTCGGTTGGACCGGAGCTGGCAGATGTGCGCCATGACATGCGCGATCTCTACGAGGACCGCCAAGTAGGTGACAGAATCCGCAGCGCCTTGATGGGCTTGCGACAGGAGACGGATGTCTTTGTCGAGCATCCGCAGCAGGGAACGCAGATCGTCGAGCAGCTCCGCCGGTTGTTGCCGGCCGAGGGGTGGCTGACCGAGCGCCTGGCGCGCCTTCGGGAACGGGCGCACCACGTACGCGAGGGACACGCCGCAAGGATCGACGAGTTGCGGCATATCGTCAGGCGACTACCGGCGGCGGCTCGGAAGAAGGCATCGAATGAGCTTTCCGCGCGCTACCATGAGATGCGCCTCGACAAGCGGCTGGAACGACTGGACGCCGCGGTCGCGGAGAACGAACGGAGGATCAAAGACCTGACGCTCGAAGCCCGAAGGGCGACGCTGCGCTACGATTACCGGCGGCTGTCCGAGATGCTGGAGGAGGCAGAGAAGCTACAGGCACACAATGAGAAACTGTTCAAGATCATCGACCGGACCGAGCGCAAAGTGGCGGGCATTGCCGAGGACTTGGCCAAGGAATACGGTAAGGGTGGTTCTGGATGAGGGACGGCGCCCCCTGGGATCGCCGGGCCGCATCGTCTGACAGTCCCGACACGAGTCACGCGGCATACGTGCGTGCCGGCCGAATGCTCGATCGCTATGGTGTCGCCTACGTATGCCGGCACCCGGAGATTCTCCTGGGCATCATCCCTCCGGTGGATGCGGCGCACAGGCCTTGTGCGGTCGATCAAGGTTACCGGCGCAATGGGCGAAACATGTACTTGGGCACGTTCGCCCACGGGCGGCCGAACGATGAGGAGGATATGCTCCGGCGGGCGATCGACGTCTACCGGACGCTGGATGAGATCTTCGCACGGGAACCGTTCACGCGTTGCGAGCGACATCCGTCGATGGGTCATATGTATGGGAATATCCCAAAGGAAGCACACGGAATGCCGACGCAGTACGGCGGATGGTACTGCTGAGGCCGGACACCGCGAAACAAGAATGCCTCACGATACATCAAGCCAGGTAAGAAGCTGGATTGGGTCGCGCTGATCCACGTCGACGTCGTCGACGGCTTTCTGGCATGCGCCCACCGCCGACGGCGATGTCGCGATCAAGACAATTCTATCGAATCCGGCTTTCTGAGTCTTGAGAACGTTCGCTTTGATGTCGGACTTGCCGGTCTCTACTTCTATCGCCAGTCGCTCGCCAGGGCGCTCTGCAACGATGTCAACGGCACCGTCACCCTTTATGGCGTACTCGCGCGTGATACCGTAACCCTCGTTCTCGAAGTGCTCGGAGACTTTGCGGACCCAATACCGATGTTCGAGGCTGGCGCGCGGCGAGGGTCCAGCGTCAATCCCAACATCCGCGCAAACGGATCTGCCAAGATCGGAGAGCTCGTACAGGACAACCTGGCCGGAGCGGGTGGCGATGGGCACGGCCTGAATGATGCCCGCCTTGGCGAGATCTTGCCGAATGGCATTGCCCTTCCGACGGGACAGGTTGAGTCGCTGGTAGCGCGAGACGGTGGTGGACAGCGGCCTGGTGGCGACGTCGGCCAGGAAGCGAAGCTCTTCGCGGGACATCGCATCCTGAAGTCTGGGTGGCTCAGGTTGAGAATCACAGGACGAGGCCTGATCGGCCTCGGTCATCCGTGATTCTATGGGGGATGGTGGGTGGGTATTCTGATCTTCAGGAGTATTCCTGTCCGGAGGAGGAAGAGGTGGTATCTCTCTCGAATGCTCCATCGGCGAACGTTGGGCCTCGGAATCGGCGGTACAACCAGCCATTCGCTCTCGGACTTGCGCATCCGATACCGAGCCTTCGTCAACAGGAAAGCGCGGGACCCGTACCAGAAAGGGTTCGGGGTGTTCGTCCGCCAAGCGAACAACCGCGGTTCCGATGGGGAGCGTGCTTAGGGCTTGCTTCTGTTCGTCCGTAAGGTTCATGGCCGATGCAATGGCCCGGATGTCACCCTGGAGCTTCTGGCTCAGGGCGATCGTGGCGTAGGAATTGGCGAACGCGACTTTGCTCAGCAGGGAAGCGGACTGATCAACGAAGACGTAGCCCATGCCGTACTGGCGGATCATTCGAATCGAATTCTCCAGTACGGATTCGCGGGCGTCGGCGCCTTTGTGCAGGAGAAGGTTGTGCGCTTCTTCCAGGATGATCAGATTCGTGAGCCTCAGCTGGGGGCCTCTGGCAAGGCGGTATCGATATAAATACAGCGTCAGCGCTTCGGAGAACATGGTCCGGTCGGAGTTGCTCGACAGTCCGTCCATTTCGAGCACGACGTTGTGATTCAGTAGATCGCGGACGTGGCCGTTGTCCTGCGTGTTGACAACGGCGCCGAACTCGCCGTAAGTCATGCCCAGCAGGATTCTCTCGGCCGAGGCCTGCCACATGGCGGCTCGTCCCTTGAGCTTCACGGTTCGCAGCCAGGCGAGAAGGTCATGAATCGTCGGCCATCGCGTGACCGAACATGTGAACACGCCGGCGTCGGTGAAGAGCTGGTCGAGTCCGGCGACCAGCAGGCTGATGACGCCCTCGCCTCCCAGGTAGGCGGAGGCGATGACGTCAACAATGAGCTTGATCCAGACGTTGGGCTCGCAGCCTGGGGGCGGGATCAGCGGATTGAATCGAAACGGTGCGACGTCGCGGCCCATCGTATACACGCGGAGGTCATGCTGAACGGAGAGAAGGTCCCTATACCCCCGCTTCCAATCGATGGCGAGGACTTTGATGCCCCGGGCCATGATGCCCTTCATGAGTACGAATGTGAGATTCGTCTTACCCGATCCGCTCCTGCCGGCCACCAGGATGTGCTCTTTGAGCCGATCGCTTTTGAGGAAAAACGGATGCAAGCTCCGGTTGCCATAGGTCATGGCGCCGAGCTGAATGTCACCGGATTGGGCAAACGCCCGGCCCGGCGGCGGAAACGGCGCCCGGTCCGGCTGGTAATCCTGATTGAGGTGCCTGGCGGCGAGCAGTTCAAGCGCCTGCTCGATGTCGGCCTTGCCGCTCGCGTCCGACTCGGCGAGATAGACCGACCACAGGCGGTCGATCTTCTTGCCAAGAATCGGTTTGAGCTTGCGGCACAATTCCTGGACGCGAGTCATCATGGTGCATCACCATCCGTGTCGCCGATGATGTCGAGCTTGCGCGATGCCGACAGATACTGCTGGGCCGATTCCGGAAGTTGCTGTCGCAGTCTCGATACGTCCCGCCAGAGGGCTGCACGTTCCGCGCGCTGTTCCGCGTGCAAGTCCTGGAGACGCCGCTTGTACACACCGTATCGTTCGTCGGACGGGGTCCCGCCCCCACGGACCAATTCGTTGAAGGCATAGCACTTCGCCCATTCGATATCGGTCATGTTCTTCTCATAGATATGCCTGCGGTGGCGGACCTGCGTAAGGATGTCGTCGAGGCCGAGCCATGAGGTGTGTTTCTTGTCGTGAAGAATCGCCATTTCGGCTTCCACTTTTGGGGCCGCGAAATAGCCCTGCTCGACCAGTTGTTCAACGGTTTGGGGTCCATCGTCCAATCGAGCAGGAGCGCCATTCCGCGAGAATGAGCGTGTGCCGTACCGAGCGGCGCCGGGTCCGTAGATCATACCGGCTGCCGGGTTGCCGTATGCATGCTTGCGGCCGTATGAGTAATGATATCTGGTGCCGTGATCAATGGGTGCCAGCGGGTGCTTGGCGGAATCGAAGTTCATGGGCTCACCTCCGGTTACTTCTTATGGGTAGTGAATACGGTGTTGTTTATATGTGTTTCGCTTTTGGGTCCGGGGCGGAAGGACCGTGGGGCGCGCGACCCGTCGCATGGATCAGGCTGCCACGAACGACTGTTGAACTCGGCGAGTCCGCGGCGAGACCACCACAGGACGGTGGTGACGAAGGTTTATATGCTCACGCGTCTTTCCGGTCCCGTGAGGTGAACAACGATGGGAAGACGACACAAGTGCCCGTACTGTGGATCTACGGACACGAGGAGTAAGGGCTCGCGAAACACGAAAACGCTTGGGGCGCGGAAGATCCGGCGCTGTTGCATCTGTCGCCGGAGGTTTACGCCGAAGCACCAGCGAGAAGTAGACGTGGAGGAAGTTATGGAACCGAGTACGGAACACGTTGCGGAAGAGCAGGGGTTGGTGGACGCCGGTGGGCCCACATCGCCGGGACCATGAGGCAGGAGATGAGTATCATCCACCTGGCCTTCCATCTGGAAGACACGGTGAAGCTGTTTGTGGCCCACGCTCGGCGCTTCTACTACGAGGTGATGCTGTCAGGACGAGTCTGCCCAGGATGCTCCGGTCAGGTCACGATGACGGACGAAAGCCGCTGCCGGTGTCTGTCGTGCGGCCAGGCGTTTGACCCGACGGTGGCCTTCCAGTCGTGCGTAGCGTGCGGGGGAAGCCCGCACCTGAGGATCCGACGCTATCGATGTCGGCGCTGTAGCGCCGAGGTGCACTCTCAATTCGTTTTCGACACGCTCCCCTTCGACCGGGAGTACTTCCGGCGGCGCATGGCCGAGTCTCGCGAGCGCAAGAGGCAGCAGCCGGTACGAGCGCGTCCCGTGATCGCGGATGGCCGGTCCGGGGCGGTCGCGCCGCCGGCCGTGGAATTGCACGCGGTGCCGGGGCTGGTGGAGGCGCTCGACGGTCTCGTTGGCAGTCCCCAAATGGCTGCGTGGCTTCCGTTGGCCAAGGGGTTCGACTTGAGCCGCTACCAGGCGCACTTGGAGGCACATATCGGGCCGATCGAAGTGTACTTCGATGATCTGCCGCCCTTGGAAGAAAACGCGCGGTTGGACCGCGTATGGCGGTCTATCGCCATCATATTCATGGCCCACTTCGGGCTGATCGAAATCACGCGCTATGCGCGCGGTATCGTGGTGATGAGGAAAGATGAAGCTGACAGAGAAGGATCGTGAGTTCCTGTACGCACTACGGCGGCTCATGGAATCCCGAGACCTGTCCGTTGAGCTGAAGCGCCACAAGCCCAGCTACATGATCCTCCGCGGGACGTACGGCGAGAAGATCTTCAAGACATTCCGGATGTCACGGCAGGGTGTCCGTTGGCGATTTCATCGCGTGTTCAACGATGCCTACGTTGCCGCGTTCGAGAGCATCCTCTTGATCGAAACGACGTTCGGCACGCATCTTCGCGAGCATGCCGTTCGCATCAGCAGGGAGCGGCATGTCCTGCGGCAGGAGCTTGGCGAGCCCCGGTTTGTCGGTGGAGATGCGGTGCGCGAAAGCGCAGGGGGCGAGGGGCGCGCGCCGGGTGGTCAAGAATGACCGAGCCTACGAAGATCGACTTCCGGCATCGAAGGGCAAAGAAGATCGGCGACGTGGTCGACCTGGTCGAGATCCTATTCCCCGGGAATCGCAATCAGCAGCATGCGGCGGCAAGGATTCTGCTGGCCCTGAAGGCTGCCGGCGGGCCTGTCTCCACGCTTCAGGAACTCCAAGAGCGGCACGGCGTCTCCCGCCGCACACTGGATCGTACACGAGCGAAGCTTGCCCGGTTGGGTCTGATCGAGCGGGTTACGTGGATGAACAGCCGCTACGGAGGGCAGGAAGGCTGGAAACTCTCGAGCCGCATGAGCACGGGCCTGCGTTCGCTCGCGGACCGGATCGAACACTGGCGTCGTGAAACCTCGCCCGGACACCGCCGCAAGGAAGAGCTCATTGCGGGTTTGCTGGCTCGTTGACGTCGAGCCTATGGGGCCGCGATGAGGGTAAGATCTGTCACTTGATGGCACGTCTATGATCCGCGCCGTGCCATCAACAGGCACAACATGGAGGTGAACGCAATGAACAAGGAAATGAAAGCGAATTTAGTAAATGAAGGGCATGCATAATCTCGGCCCCGGTTGATTACCGAAGGGCGCCAGGAGCGAAGTTCCGGTGTCGGAGGCGACCCAACGCCGTGGCGCCGGGGGGACAGCTACGCCGCGCTCGACCCCACGGTCGTAGCGGATCTCCGCGAGGAGCTCCCGCCACTGTATGGATTGCACAACATGAGCGACGGTCGCATCGAGGCACGTGCCAGGTTCTTCGACGCCTACAGCGGAACTGTCTGGTACGTGGCCGAGTTCGACGGGACATTCTTCTTCGGCATTGTGGAGCGGAAGATCCGTGAGCTCTGCTACTTTACGCTGCCCGCGATCTCGTCTGAGCCCAGGCCGGATGTGTTGGTGAAACGCGATGAGAATTGGAAGACCAGGGAAATCTCGGCGCCAAGGAATATCCGGACGCGGCGTTTCTGATGTATATCTATAAACGCTTGGGCAACGATACCGAAAGACTTATGAATGCCAACGCATTTCCATGGCACTACTTAATAATCCTCACAAGCGCACAGGCGCATGGGTAGGGTCAACCCGCGACACTCGCGGGCCTTGCCCGAGGATCACTCAGCACGTGACAGAACCGGGGCATCGCCCGAACGGCCATCACGAAGCGGATCCTCGACGAGAAGGAGGGATTGGCGAACAGCCAGCCCACGATCGCATTAGCTGATTCTATCACGCCCTTCGGACGCACAATTACCGACGAGTAACTGCATTCGGCCCCGCGGATTTAGAGAAGCGGCTGCATCAAACACACGACGAGACAGGGTCCCGGCGTTCGGGGCTCTTCGTTTGCGCGCATAGAGAGATTAACGGCAGATGGCACGTCAGGCGCGCGAGACGTGCCATCGAGAGCACAAATCGGAGGTGTCAACATGACATGGAGACCTATGAAGTATTTGCTTGAAGGCGAATTGGACAACACCAGACCTGGCAGAGTCATAGGCTGGCTGCGGTTTGCGGGCCTGGAAGAAACCGTGACCGTAGACCTGGAGGGCGACTTCGATCGCGACGTTCGGGGCGGCAAGCTCGTCCTCTCAGGGTGTTACGAAGGAACAGCCATGGAAGCAGAGGATCAGATGGAGGGGTTTGCGCTGCAGCAGACGGGACTCACCGGGAACATGACGGCGGGCCTTGCGCCGGAGTCATACACGCCGTACCCGTACATCGAGTGGCTCAGCGACCGCAACGAGCGCGTTGTTCTGATGCCCGAGGCGAATCAGGTGAAGTTCATTCCAGCGGTACCGGCGCCGCCGGTGCCGAACGACCTCAGGAAGGACGCCACGGTCGTCCGAGGGATGAAACTCCTAACCAAAGCGCTGCGCCGCCGGCTCCCGCCGCTCTATGCCCAGGACGGCAAGGGGGGCCATGCAGTTGCGTACGTGAAGTTCTTCACGCCGGATTCTGGATGGACATGGTACGGCGTGGAATATGATGGCGAGGACACATTCTTCGGACTGGCGTGTGGATTCGAGAAGGAGCTTGGCTACTTCAGCCTGTCAGAGCTCGAGTCGGCGCGTGGCCCGATGGGACTTCCCATTGAACGGGACCTGTACTGGGAGCCGAAGACGCTCTCCGAAATCGCACCGGAGCTCTTTGCCGACCGTGAATCAGAAAGGAGCGCTGGTTGATGCTCTGCTATCGAAAACACGCGTGGTGCCCCTTCTGTGGGGCTACAAGGATGCTGCGAATTGTCGAAAAGTGGGTGGTTCTGATCGTTGTCGTCGAGAAACGTCTGCCGTGGGCGCCGTTTGACGGCCGGTCGAATTGTAAAGGGAAATACCCTCCGAGATTGCCGAAGCGAAAGCGCCGAAGAAGGCGGTCTCGGAGGCGCCGTTCACGCTACAACCACCCGTGGTAAACGCCAGTCGGCCGAGTTGACCGGGTTTTCGGTGCAAGGCCGATCACGCCCCAACGCATGTCGAGAGTTTTAACAAGGCCTCGCGCATCAGGTCCCGCGGCGATGGCCCAATCCTCTCTCAAAAGCCTGCCCTCTGGTGGATTGTGCCACTTTGAACCGGGCAGAGGTTGCGATTGGGATCGGTAGAGCACCGCATGACGGTGGTGAACTCATAGTGCCTAAACGTAAGCAACGAGCACCAGATCGGGCCGTGCCTGGTGCTCGTTGGCGAAGATCAAAGACGGCCAGGTGGAGGTGACTTATGTCAACGAAAACAGAACGAATTGAGCGCACAGCGCGAAAGATGAGTGTCGAGAAGCATCGGCTGGGCATGGGCTGGCACTTTGTGTGTCGGTATAACCCGCCGATCGTCCATCGTCTCCAGCGAGATGACGGAACGAGCTACGACTGGGAAGAGGAAGGCGAGACCTCCGAGGGCTGCATCATGTGGCTCGCGGACCAGTTCTGTCGGCGGGTCCTCGGCGGCATGGCGGCGCATGAGGTCTACCGACTCGCATACCGGGACCGCGACGGTGACGGCTTCGATGACGAGTGGCTTGAGACCGACGCGCTTCGCGACGCGTGGGCAGAGTACACGATTTCGCCGAAGCGTTGGACGGCAGCGGCAACCCGCAAGCTGTTCGAGGATCTCGAAGACGTCAACTACCACAGTTTTCTGGAAAAGCTGCTTGAGCTTGTTGAAGAACGGGCACCGCTTCTCGCCCGCTCCGTTAGCGCTTGGTGCGTGGAGGTGTCCCGATGAGGCGCTGCACGGGAGTCATCGTCGGGATGCGCCAATGCGGCGGATGTGTCGAGATTGTAGTCGATGGTGCCGAGCCCGGTGCATTTCCGATCGACAACAGCTGCTTTCGGATGATCGCAAGCTGCGAAGGCACCGATTGGATCGGCCGGCCAGTCGAATACGAGGACGCCCACATGCGGTTCCTGGACTCGAATACGGAGGATGAGGATCTGGAGATGATGCAACCTGCATCGGACGGAGATGCGGCGCGAGGCATGGGCGCTGCGACTCTTGATCAACAACCATGCCGGAGGACACGAAAATGAAGACCATCCGAGCGAAAGTTAACGAACGTTTGCTCCAAAAGGCGAGCAGGCTGTTCAACGGAACGCTGGAGGGCCGCGTGATCGAGATTCTGCAGAACGCGCGGCGCGCCGGCGCGACCGAAGTGCACATCACGAACCAGGACGGCCTCGTGACCGTCCGTGACAACGGGAACGGAATCGGGGATTTCTCCAAGCTGCTCGACCTGGGCGGCACGGGCTGGGACGATGACTGCGATGTGAGCGAGGACCCTGCCGGGGTCGGGATCTTCTGCCTGGCACCGCGCGAGGTGACGATCCGGTCGAACGGCAAAATGGTCGTAATCAGGGAGAACGGCTGGACCGGCACTCCGATAGAGATTATCGACGATCCTGAGCACGTCGGAGGCACGGTGCTTCAGTTTCGTGACGATCCATGGGATTCGGCCGCGGTGGACCGCAACGCCGTGTTCACCGGGCTGCGTGTGACGGCGGACAGCAGGCAGTGTCCGAGTATGCCCTTCGTTTCAGACGCGGCGACACATCATTCGGAGCTCGGCTGCCGAATCGAAGTGCGCCCGTCGGAACAGCTGAATCCGTGGCACCACTCGGCGAAGCGCGAGCGCTGGATGTGCACCAACGTGTTGGTCAACTTCCACGGCCAGGTCGTTGCGTTCGACGATCATCCGGTGAGCGTGCAGCGCTTGCACTACCTGGTGGACCTGACCGGCGAACCGACCGGCATCCGGCTGATGCTGCCGGCGCGGACATGCCTGATCGAGAATGAGGCACTCGATTTGCTCAAGTCCGCGCTGGAGCTCGAGGCCTTTCGATTCGTGGAACGCCAAAGTGAGCACGAGCTGCCGTACAAAGAGTATCTCCGGGCGCATGAACTGGGCATCAAACTGCCCGAGGCGAAGCCGGTCTACTTGATCGGGCTGCTGTCCAGCGATGAGCCACCGGAGCCGGTGGAGGTTCAGGTGCCAAAGGGCTTTCCGCTTCAACGCTGCTACCGCTTCGACGCGGACCGCGCGAAGGAAGACTCAGACGAGGCCAATGTCCATCTGTTGGCGGCGCTTGGTTCACATGAAACGCCGTTCGTACCGGTCGAGATTCGAAAGGCCTACGACGGGTACTCTTGGGCAATGATAGGAAGAATCGAGAACGTGGGCGTGCAGGTCGGCAAGGTCCTCCATGAGGACTCGGTGTGGTCCGAATGGCTCGTATGTGTCGAGTCGATTCGCATTACGGCGCGAACGAGCGACGGCTCGGTGTTTGAATCACCGGTGTGCATGGGCCTGCTACCCGGAGATGAACAGAACCAGTGGTCATCGAACTACAAGGTATGCGTGACGCCCGAGGCTCGGGAACGACTGATGGCCTCGGAGATCTGGCATCACCTTGGCGGCTGGTGCGAAGACGGCGACACCTACGATACACAGGCGGAGCAGGTTGAGCAGGAGTTGGATCGATTCTGGCGCGACATGGTCGGACCGGACGAACATCTTCGCGCAGCACTGCTGGACGCCACATATCGCATCACGCCTGAATGGCAAGTCGTGACCATCACTTCGAACGGTACCGTCGACATTCAATTCGCAGACGGAACAACGAAAGCGATCCAACCACCACCCGCCACCCCTTCGTAGCCTGCCTTCAGGCAACCCGACCGTAATCAGAAGCCCGGCGTGACTGAACGACGTGGATTCCCTGCGCGCGCAGGGTCCGTTCGGCCGCCGGTTCTTTTTCATCAGGAGTATTCTCATGGCAGATCAATTGAAGTGTCCGCTCTGCGGGCGATCGGAGAAAATGACGCTCATTCCGCACTTGCGGAACGAGCACAACGTCGAACCCGAGGCGATTCAGGCGCAGTTTCCAGAGCAAGCCCTGGCGACAGGCGAGTTCGGGGCGTTCTTGCATGATCGCAACGTCAACCGAGTTGCCGGTGTCTTGCGTTACCAGATTGACGTGGCCGGCGCCGCAATGACCGCGAGCTTCGGCATCGAGCACCCTCTTGTTCCGCGGGAAGATCCGACATTCGTGTGGACGGAGCCCTGCCGAGACGTGGCGGAGGCGGTCGAGCACAACGAACGCGTGTTCATCTACGGCCCGAGCGGCACAGGCAAGAGCTCGCTGGTTCGGCAAATCGGCGCGCTCACGCAACGACCGGTGCGGCGGGTCTCGCTCAACGGCGAGACCAGCGTGGGCGACTTCATCGGGCACTGGACCGTCAATGAACGAAAGGAGACAGTTTTCGTCAAGGGCATCCTGCCCCAGGCATTGGAACAGGGTCAGATCCTCCAGTTGGACGAAGTCGACGCCATGCAGCCGGAGGTGGGCTTCGTTCTACAGCAAGTGCTTGAGCCCCGTGGACACCTGCTACTTACGGACACTGGAGAGGACATCGCTCCGCATCCGGATTTCCGGCTGGTGGCTACAGCCAACACGTTGGGATTCGGATCCGACTCGGGGCTTTATTCCAGCGGAACGCACGTGCTCAACTTCAGCTGGCTGGATCGCTGGGACGTGGTAGTGCGTATGGATCACCTACCGCCCAAGCAAGAGATCGAGCTGCTGCGTGCCCGACATTCAAGGCTGAACAAGGACCTGATCAAGTGCATGGTCAAATCGGCCGGGGATCTGAGGAAGGCGCACGCCGAAGAGCAGCTAACCACGGTGCTGAGCACGCGGCGCTTGCTTGCGCTCTGTGCTCGGCTGGATCGCGGAAACGACTTCGATCGGGCCCTTACGGTTTGCGTGCTCAACAAGGTCCCGCCGGAGGATGTCAAAGTCGTCCGCGAGACCTTTGATCATCACGTCGGTCCCCTGGCGCAGAAGGTCACCGCTTCTTAAGCGCCAATCGAAGACTCTGAATCACAAAGGGTTGCGCCCGCAATGGCGATGCGGCGGGCGCGGCCCTTTTTTTAGCGCATCGCAAGGAGCAAGAGAAAATGAATTTCAATCTCTTCGAAAGCCAGCTCGAACGGCTGGCTCGAACGTTGACTGATCAGTTCGGTGTTCGCGTGATCTGCCGCGGCGAGGAGGCCTGGACGGACGGGAAACAAATCGTCCTGCCGTCGCTTCCGGAACCGATGGACGAGGCGCTCGAGCGTATGGTGGTAGGGTTCTTGGATCATGAGATGGCCCATGTGGCCTTCTCCGATTTCGGGGTCGTGAAGCGATTCTCGCAGCGACATCCCGGATACGAGGCTATGCTCAATGTGGTCGAAGATGCGTTGATCGAACGCCGTGCGATGGAACGGTGGCCCGGCGTGCGTGCCAATCTGGATGCGATGTTTCGACAGATCCGCGATCGAATCGTGCGACTCGTCGGGCAGCGCGCCGCGTTCGGCAAGTTTTGTACGGCGGTCTATTTGAAGCTGTCGCATCACAAGGACATGCTTAGCCTGGAGGACCTTGTCGCGGGCTACGACGACTTGTTCGCGTGGTTCCCAGCAATCCACGACACCGATGGCGCTGCTGATCTGGCAGGCCAGCTCCTCGATCGTTGGTTGAAGCAACAGCCGCCAACTGAAGCAGGCGCGCCAGGTGAATCCGGTGGCGACAATCGTGAAACGCCCGGAACGGATGACGGCGGGGCCACTCCGAGTGATCGGACTGCGTCAAGCGAAAGCGGATCCGAGTCGCCCCCGCCTGAGTCATCAACCGAATTCGACAGAAAGGAAGAAACCAGCGGCGAGACGCGTGAAACGTCTTCGGATGATTCTGATCCGGGCTGCGATGGCGAGCCGGAGGATGATTGCTCGACAGATGACGCAAGCGGCGCATCCGCATCTGAGTCGGGTTCGGCACAGGAAAATGATACCGAATCGACTGACGGTTCTGGAGAGCTACGCAAGGTCAACCACGGCAGTTGGATCGGTGAAATCGCAGCCAAAGCAATCGCGGAGCACGTCGCTCAGCTCAACACAAACTCCGAGTATCGCGTCTACACCAAGGAGTTGGATCGCATGCAGCCGATTACTTTTGCCGGCGAGCGTGAGGTGGCCGAGTTACGGAGCCGTCATACGGATGTGATCCGCCGGCTGCGCCGAGGTCTCGCCAATGCGCTGCGTTCGCAGGAGAAACGTTGGTGGCGCGATGAACAGGAACGAGGGCGGTTGTCGCCCAAGACACTGCACCGGCTCTGCATGGACAGGCCTCGCGTTGATGTGTTTCGAACGCGCGCCATGGTACAGGGTCGCTCGACCGCTGTTTCGATATTGATCGATTCGTCGGGCAGCATGACCCGAAACAAGATGGAAGTCGCCCGTGATGCGCTGCGGGTCCTGCTGGAAGCACTTGCGGAGCTGAAGGTCGCCACGGAGGCGCTCACCTTCACGACCGGCCGAGACTTTGACTTGTTCAAGGTCGCTCAGGAGACCGGCCAGGACCCGACCGAGATACGCACCCGTTACAGCCGCTTTGCGAATCTGGAGATCGGCCTGGTCAAGCAGTTCAACGAGCCGGTCAAGACTGGCCTGCGCCGCTTGCCTACGATCAGCGGCACCGGCCTAACGCCACTGGGCGAAGGCATGCAAATAGCCGCACGCCGTCTGATTCAACGACCGGAGAGCCGGCGAATTCTCGTTGTGTTGACCGACGGCCGCGCCGGCTGCGAGGCCTGCGATGACGCCGCCGTTCGGCACGCACAGTTTGTGGCGCAACAAGCCATCAAAACAGGGATTGAGCTGGTTGGCGTCGGGATCACTGATGAAAGCTTGCGCGCGATCGTGGCGGACACGATTGTGGTTCATCGAATCGAAGAACTTCCGGCTGAGCTGTGCAAGCTGCTGAGCCGCACGCTTATGAAAGGACTTCGCCATGTTGGATGAACGTACAAAGCTAATGTTGGATGTCGCGAGCGAGCTTACAGCGGCCGACATAGAGTTTCTGAGGGCTGGCGTGCTCGCACAGTCACCGCCTCGTGCGATTCCCCAATCTGATACGGAGAGGCAAGCACGTGGCCAGGCTACGAGCACATCGTGGCAGACGTCATCGAGTATGTCCGCAGGTGAGTATGAACGGGGCCGCACTCGCGAGTCCAAGATCTCCACGGCCTGTGTAGGCACCGAGCGCGTTAAGCACGCCTGGTGGCCAGTCGGGACGGAGGTGGTCGGCCGAATTGGAAGTGAGGAATTCACAGCGGAAGTCGTTGAGAACCCGCAGGTCAAGAGCGGACGAAGCATCCTGCTCACGTCCGGCTCAGCGAACGGACGGTTGTGTATCACGCCAACGCGCGCCGCGCTCGAAGCGACGGAAGCCTATCGGCAGGCCAATGGCTTAGGCCGCGGCGGTGGCGTGACCAACGGATGGCTGTTTTGGCAGCCGAGGGCCTGACATATGGAGGGAAGCACACGCTGCGCGCTGCGGAGCGTGTGCTTCCAGCGGAATGAGGTGAGAATCATGAAGAATCAAGCAAGAGAGGCGATTCGGATCGTGGTCTATGTAGACGGCGGGATCGTTCAGGATGTCTTGAGTGACACCGCTGGCGTACAAGTGATGATTGTGGACTACGATAACGAGCGCGCAGGCGACCCGAAATCATCGCGATCCTTTGAATCGGTTACTGTGGATGAATCGATGATCGAGCGCACGGTCAACGGAACGGAGGGCTAATCCCAACCCCGGTCTCCGTACACCGTTTCTTTCTCCCTTCCTTTTTTCGCGGCCGAGCTTGTTGGCCGCGATTCCTCCCTCGAGCTAGCGCCAGCTATGTCCACCGATCCGCGCTAGACAGGAGCAAAAAACGAGTTGCTCACTTGCGCGGGCGCCCAAGGTGCGCTATGCTTGAAGTAGTGGCGTTGTCTGGGAGATAGTTTCATGAGTCTGACCATTCGGAAGTTGGCCGTTGCGGTTTTCATCACGGTCGTCCTGATGCTGGCCAATGCGGCAGTGATCACGCGGTGGCTGCAGGAGGCGGGCATCGTCCCATGGGCGCAGCACATACGGGAGGCGTACTTTCCCGGCCCGACGCTCACGATCGTCGTAACGCTGCTCATCCTACTGCCTTCAGGGGCTGTGGCAGCAATACGGGTACGGCGCTGCAGCGTCTGCGATTGTATCATGTTCCGCCGCGGAAGATACTGCAGTCAATGCGGTAGCCGGATCAACATGAGTGATTGCCCACCGAGTACCGACAAGTAGTGAAGCTCATGACGGCATGGCACGGCCCGTAAACTGGATGGGTGAGCGACCGGCCATACGGAACCGGCGCGTCTCGCACGATACATCCCGCTCGATTTCACGGCACGTCGTGTCATCAAGAAGTGTGATCGTAGTTTGCGATCCGGGACGCGTGTCGAATCCCCATCCGACCATTACCCCACCTCGGTTTGTCAACATGAAGCGATCATGCAACCGATCGGTTGCCGAGGTATTCCCTCTGAGGACACCGCCTTCCCATAAGTATATCTCTGCGTTTACATTGGCGGGAATGAGCAGTTCGATCTGCTCGCGACATTCATCGGCAAGGTAGTTGTGCAGGCCGTCAAAGCTGTTGGTCATGTGCAACTCGACCAGTTTGAGATCTGGCGGCGTCTTGTTCGCTTCAAGGAGCATGGCTCTTAACGGTTCCGTGAACGAACGACTGCCGATGTCGAAGTTCGGCTCTATTATCACGACTTTCCGTGCCAGCTGGAGCATAGGGCGGAGAGTCTCGACCAATGCAGGAATGGTCCGTTGTATCGTCACCGACCTCGGCGGGTTCCACAGGGTTTCATCAGAAAGATCGTCCTCGACGTTCAACGTAACGGGCGAATCGGTAATGCGTTGATTGGAGAGAATCGCACGGAAGGGTAGCCGGGCATGTTCATCGAGTGCCGCTTGGATCCAGGTGATAGTCGCAGGCGCTTTTCGTTGACGGTCGATGAATCGGCCTCGCTTTATCGCAGCGTCGATCAAGATTTCAACGCGCTTTTGCGCGTGTGGTCCACAACCAGCGATCGCACAGGCCTTAACCGCCGCGTTAAGCCAACCACCGCAGGGCATGTGCGACACAAGGCGCGGCGTATCCGATCCACACGCAGCCATAAAACGTGCGACTCTGTCGAGGCTATTCATAGCCGCTGGGTCGATCGCAAACTCGTGTAGCATCGCGGTACGTCACACTTCAGGTAGTCGTTCCTCGAAGAACCCCTGCGGCCAACGGTCAATGAACTCGCCCGTTTCATCGATGCGAAGACTTGTAACTCGGATACCGGCATCCGATAGGTCAAGAAAAACAACCGACAGGTCCGACGGCGACAGGCCGTGAACATCCGGCGGAAGTGCATTCTCTCCCGATTCGCGAATTCGGCGGAGAAGGCGGAGGAGTAGATGTTCGCTATGCGTTTCAAGCACGACCGGGAACTCTCCGCGCTCGACGGCCTCGATCAAAAGGTCGCCGATACCCACCTGTACGGCGGGGTGCACGTGAAGCTCGGGCTGTTCCACGGCGGTTAACGGTCGGTTCTGTTCCAACAAGGCTACGACGACGGGAACAATCTGCGAAATCCCCTCTCCTACATCGTGCGGCAACAGCGCGACGCCGGACTCTCGGTCAACCAAAAACAACCGCCTACGAACGGGTAGCTGCTGCAAGTACTGTCGGGCCTCCTCCAAATCGGTGTCATCGAACGCGTGGCCGAGCATCAATTGTGACATCAACGGATTGTCAACCTCGAGCTCCTTGTATTCGGTCATCCTTAACCAGCAGCCGGCCGCCAAACGCGACGGTTCGGACAACCACTCACCCACTTCCTCCAGAACATCGCGGTTTCCATTGTAGAGCGTGTCCCAAGCGGCGATCCCGGTTGTCCATCGTGAGGGATCGGGAAAGCGAGGCGCCTCGAAGGCACGTGGCGGCTTCTCTCGTAGCGGCCCGATGTACCGAAAGGCCCGCAGAACATCTCGAACGAGTTTGCCAGGGCCGAGCACCATGCGATTTACGACGTGCATCATAGATTCTGCCAGTGGCTGCTTCTCCAACTCCACGTCCTCGAAGAGCTTCGGGCAAGATAGGCCGGAATCGAGACTCGGCAGAGCCTCGTGTCGCGCCTCAACGGGCAACTCAAACCACTTCGGGGGCGCATCGGGGAGCACATCGTCCACCATCTGCCGCCATTCTGTCGGCGTGTCCGGATCCGCACTGTCGGGTTGCGCATTAAGCCACGGGTGCAAACGCTCAACCAAGAGCATCGCTTGGTGCGGGGTATCCGGCGTCGCAGCGAGCGTGCCAACGCGCGAGCCATCAATATCAACGAGATACTGCTTAACATATGGTCGCTCAGCAGCCCGGCTCCATGCGATTACAATCTCCACCTCGGCCGTGCGAACGTGATTCAGAAGATCAAGCAAGGTCTCGCCATACGGCTGCTCTGACGATCGACCAAAGTACGGAAGCATCTCACCCTCAGGCAAACTGAGGGCAAAGCGCAGGTGGATCTCGCGGTCCAAGTCCCTGTTGTGGACGAAGTTTCTGAATCCTCCGAGGTCTATGAACTCGCCGCCCGCCTCTGTCCGGTCGGCGTCGAGATTCTGGCGTACGAGAACCTCGCGTGCGTAATGGAGGGCGTGGATGATCGTGCTCTTTCCCGAGCTGTTGGCACCGAACAGTAAGGTGATTGGCTTGAGATCGATGCGAATGCGGTCCGCAATCCCCTTGAAGTTTTCGATTTCGATGGCTGTGATCATGCGTTCACCGATCTAGAAAAAGGCCCGAGCCTGCGGGATACATCACGATCACGTGCTTCGTGACGCGTGGTACTCGCACATACGGGTATATCGATCTGCAAGTTTCTGGTCGGCGGCCTCATTGAATCGCTCACGTTCCTGATCCGCGAACGCACATGCTCCATCGCGAAGCATGTTCCAACTATCCTTGTTCGTGGCAAACTCAACAAACCCGCGCCCCATGTAGTCGAGAATCCTGTGTTGATCGAGGTCGATGCCGATCAATCTCAGGCATGTCTTCGCGATTTCACGATTCGTTTTCGATTCCCGAGAATCCTCGGGATCTGCTGCCTGGGCAACAAGGTACTCGTGAAGTCTATCTCCAACGAGAATCCGGGGATACTCGGCCACCGTGCTCTCAAGGTTATGGACGGAGCCGAGAACTGGCCCGTAGATCCCTGCCTCGTCGATCTGCCCAGCCATGCCGATTTCGATGGCGCCGCGGAACGCGCAATCCTGGTTGAGCGCCGCCAGCATCAGGGTCCCACAAGTAAACAAATGAGCTAGGACCGTCCCGCAGTTTGCGTGGCCGTATTGATTGACGATCGGCGAGTAGATCACAATCGTGTCGGAGAATTGCATGAAGTCCAGTGTGGTATGTGCAAACTCACGATACGCGCGACCCTCGTCAGGGAGTGTCTTCGCAAACTCAACCGGCAGCGACCGTGATTCCAGCCAGAGATTGAACTTCTCGCTGAACTGGTCGCGCCAAACGGTTACCTTGCCGAATGTTGCGCGCACCGCTGCGACAAACTCGTCCGTGTCGTACTCAGTTTCGGGAAGAAAATCCCATTTCTCAAGTTGCCTTTGCTGGCCCAGGAAGTCGATCAGCGTGACGATGTGATGCCCGAACTTGACTCCACCGGTTTGATTGTCAAGACCTTGATCGCTTTTGTCGGTCATCAGGTTAATCTCTCGAAGTTTGTGGCGGGCGCGGGATCGTAGATCATGGTCATGCATTCGCCTCAAGCATCAACATGTCCATCCCCTGAATTTCCGGGAGGGATCCGCCGATGATGCCCTGCAAATCGCCGTACATTCCGGCCGTGTTAGCCACCGCCTGCTCGATCTGCTTTTCCCGTTTGGCCCAGTGGTTCTGGATCGCCCGCTTCTCTTTGTCCAGATCCTGCTGCATCGTGGCGAACGCCTCGGCAATCCCGGCCACGCGGTTGCGAAACTCCGGGCTGGCCAGGTAGTTGTACACCTGTTCCATCTTCCCCTGTTGCCCGGCCAGCGCTCGGCGGGCCTTGGCCGTCTCAAGCAACCCACTGCGCAGTGCCATCGCCAGGCTCACAGCGCACGGCCAGCTGCAGACCCACACACCATCAATCTGCGAAAAAGTCTCCACGCCGTCGGGCAGGTGCGCACTAACGATCACGGTGACGTCAGCCTTCGCCTCGCGTTGATCCTTGCGCAGCTTCGGCAGCCACTCCTTCTTCCAGCTCTTCGTTCGTTTTGATTCCCAGAGGATCGAGCCGGCATCGACACCGGCCGACGTCCGCACACGCTGCATCACGTCGGCGCCGGCCACGCCTTTGCCGATCTCCGCAAAATCGTCAGCGGGGAATCGGCTCGCAAGCATCTCCTCAAGCGCCAGCTCCTGGATCTCGCCCTGCGACTGCTGAGAACCCTGCTCGGCACGACGCTTGGCCTCGTCGAGCTGCTTCACCAGATCGGTGATCTTCTTGTCCTTCTCGGCATCCTTCAATCGATGATCCTCATCCGCCTTCTTGAGCGCTTCGTCACGAATCTTGTCGCGTTCTTCAGTGAGACGCCGTTGTACTGAAAGCTCCAGTTCTTCCTTCTCCGCGTTCAGGGCTCGTTCGCGCTTCCGCCATTCGAGTTCCTGCTTGTTGGCCTCGTCGAGTTTACCGCGCAGCTCGGCCTCGCGTTCATCACGATCCTTCATTTCGACGGACAGCTCGTTCTTCGCTTCGGCCTTGGCCCGGTCAATCAGTCCTTGTCGCGCAGCGTCGAGCTTCTGGCGAGCCTCCTCCTCCATCCGGTCCCGCTGCTGGGCAAGCTCACCTTCCCGATCCTTAAGTTCCCGTTCCCTCTTGCGAAGAGCTAGCTCCGTCTCCTCGGCGGTCTTCACCTTGTCGCGCAGCTCCGTGATCTGCGCGTCCCGGTCCTTCAGTTCGACACCCAGCTCCTCCTTCGCTTTCGCTCTGGCACTCGCCTCGAGCTTATCGCGCTCGGCAGCGAGTTGCTTGCCGACCTTCGCGTCGATCGATTTCTCCGCCTCATCGATCTCGAGCTGGCGTTTCTCGATCTCGCGTTCCCGTGCCGTGAGTTGTTGCCGCTTGACGTTGACGTCCTTCTCCAGTTCACGGCGAATTTCGTCGCGAAGCTGGGCCGACATGACTTCAGTAATCTCGATCTCGTTGTCACAGTTGGGGCAGGTGATGGTGCTGCTCATTTTATTCTCCTTGCCATCGTGTCAGTCATCTTTACCTGCCTAAGGGCAACCGCCGTGCCACTCCGCCACCATGACCACGGGAACCCTCCAGGGCCTCGCAGGCCCATTCGTGCGCATCTGCCCGCGAGCAACAGCACAAGGCGACTTGTCCGGATGCAAGCCTGTTTGTACACGTCAGCTACCGCTGCCTTTCTCCTCGTCGGGTGCCGGCGTTCCTTCGCGCAGTGCTCCGAGAAGCAACAGGGCATGAAACACTCGATCCGCTATGGGTGTTCCAATCTGTGCCCCTGGTAGAAGGCCATGGCAGATGTTGTTGCGTGCGTTCCAGCCGCGCTGGTCGGTGAACAAAACGCGCAGATAAACTGACACGCGATCAGTTAGCGCGGCAGTCAATCGCTCATCCCGGAGCAGCTTATCGAGGTTTCTCAGATTCATTCCTCCATGGCGACCGCGTTCGAGTACCGGCCCGCCAAGTCCGCCGACCAAGTTCCTCACGGCGCCCTCGATTTGCGGCACCAGAATGTGTACCGCCAATGCGCACTGGCCGTTAAGGTACGCATCGACCCCAGCGCGAATCAGGTCGCGCCGATCCTCGGTGAGCGCTGGCGATAGATATAGAAAATCAAGAATGTCGTCCGGAGAAACAGCGTACTTCTCGCCCATCTTCTCGATGGTCGCCCGAAGGAACGGGACCCAGAAGCCCATACTTTCTCCTATCTCGTGGGCGACCTGTCCCTCCATGTCGTTCTCTGGCGATCCGACATCGGCGATGACTCTCCCGTCCCAATCGATGATCCGCTTGGTGAAAAGTGAAAAGAGCGGAGACTGTTCGGCAGTATCGAGCACCTGCTTCTTGGCGTCCTCGGGATCCGGCAGGAATTGGACAGCGATGCGCGCCAGGGTCGTATGCAAATCACCGGCGGTCGTAGCATTGAGGAACTCATCAACCTCCTCTTGGGTAAACTGGACGCTATGACGAATTGTAGCCATATTCTCGTGCGACCTGCCGGCCAACTTCCGGAGTCGAACCTCCAGGGCGTCTGCGTCTTGTTTCCGACCGAAGTCGAGCAGCACCTTGTGGACCTTCTCCAGCCAAGTGGCGCCCAGCATCGGCCAAGCCTCGCTCGAGATGCGAATCCATGCATCGGTGTAAAGGCGTAGGACGCGTTGAAGGTCGTCACCGCGCTTTTTGCGCCGATAGTAGTGCGCGAGCCGCAGTGCCGAAGATTCGGTGCCGAATGGGTCAAACTTCGGCGGCTCACCTGTCGCTACGCACACGAGGTGTTTCTCGAGTCCAGCGATCACGCCCGCTTCCTGTTGCTCACTGAGCTTCACCTTATGGTCGCCTTCAACAAGAAGGTCGAATGCAAGACCGCGAGCCGCATCACCGTCGTTATCTAAGCTCTTCTCCTCACAAGCGATAATGGCGTCGCACACTCGCTTGATTCTCTCCTGGTCGTTGAGCCGGACGGCAAGATCTAAGGCTCGTGTCAGTTTGACACGGACATCACTCATGAAATGAAATAGCCGTTCCTCGACGAGTTGAACTGTCTCGTCAATAACCACGTGTGCAAGCTGGTAGTCCGGCTTCTTGCCTGTGATCTTCTCTGTAAAATCAAAGATCAGATCTGCGTATCTGGCTCGAAGTCGCGGGTGCTTCGCTTTCTCGAGGCGACACTCCCAGTACTTGAGCATGCTCTCCGACACGCTCTTGATGCTGGGGCGCTCGACGCGTTCCCCGCTCTTGGTCTGCCACTCGTTCTTGGGTCCGTAGTACGTTCCCCACGGTGACGGCTCCTCTGGACACGTGGTGGCAAAGCTAAACGCCATCCCCTCGGCAAGTTCATGTTCGCTGAGCTTTTGAACATCCCCACGCGCGTGCGCCAGGGTCTGTATGGCTTCCGTGATCTCGACTTCGTCGAAAGGCGCGGTCTGCCCGTCGAATCGGTCCAGAACTTCGTCAAGTTGGCATTCGTCGATGTTCAAGATCAGTTCCAGAGCACCTTGGTTACAGTCGGCAAGCACGCGGTCCGCCGCGATTCCATCACCTTAGAAGGGCGCGTTCGGGCTCTCAGGTATTGCTGACAAGAGGACATTGCTCAGCTCGTTCATTCCCAGGAAATCACACGCCGATTCTGAACGCACGTCGATTTGATCATCGTGTCCTTCGTCAAGCTCCAAACGATCCTCGATATCCTGTCGCCTGGCGCGACGTTCTTCCTCGTCAGCACATCGCGCCACGACGATAAGTTTTCTGCTACCCTCATCCCGGAGGCTTTGGGTCAACATCTTGTTGATATGGGCATCTCCGAAGCCATATCCTACAGTGACGATTAGCTTCGCAATCAGCGTGAACTTGCGAAACTCATACGCATAGAACAAATAAGGATCGGCGGCTTCCAGCTTAAAGTCTCGGCCGAAGATCACTTCCATTCGTTCGGGCTCGACGGTTGCGACGTGCTCGACGCGGTAAAGGTTCTTCGTCGCGTCGTCACGCTTCCAGTTGATCGAGCCGTGAAGCTTGTACAGGAAGGCCTGCGGCAAGGGGTTAGGTGACGACTCGCTATCCTCAAACCTTTCCCAGTCCCAGATGTGGCTCGGACCGTACCCTGCGAAACCAGTCTCAATGTGAAACTCAGGTGATTCGAGCCGTTCAACAAGCAAGTCGTAATTCAGCGAGAAGATTCGGAGCGGGTAGTTGAGATCACGTTGAAGCTGCAGTAAGCCCCGATAGTAGTCGGCCGGGGTTGTATCGTCTGGGCATACCCAGCCCTTCAGCTCTCGCAGGATCAAGCTGCGGAGGGAGCGGACACCTGCGAAGTCCCCCTGCGCCAAGGCGACGAGGCGGGAGTTCCAGGAGGCGATAAATGGGTAGAGCGGGTGATCCTCGTTACGCTCCAATTCATAAAGGGTGTTCACCAGGGTCTCAATATTGTAGAGCACGTCCGCGTTGAATTGTCCTTTGAGCCCTGCGGCGTAGTAGATTGCACTCTTCACGTGGTTGTACAGGTCGTAGTACGGCTTCCAGTCATCATGCGACGTGAAGAGCGATTCGATTCTCTCGATCATCTGCCCTGATGTCGGAATACCCGCCTCGGCGCTTGCGCCGGCGCCGAAGAGCAGGATTATGTCCTTAGAGCGAGTTGTCATCACGCGACCTCATAAGAACCACGGACGCAGATCCTGGACAGCCGGAAGTGGCAGGCCACGCTCGTGGAAGTCATGGACGAGATTCGCAACGAGGTGACAGTAAAACACGGAGACGGGAGCACTTTTTGCATTGAAGCCCCTCCAATTCGCTCCCGACAGATTGACCAAGTCCTGAAGCAACTCATTGTCCGTGATCGCATTGTCGTCGCTGACGCGAAGGAACTTGAGGTGCGTAGGACCCGGGAATGCCTTGGTAACGGTAGGCTTATCAGGGAATATGCCCTCAAACCAGACAAGATACTCACCAGGGCCAAGCCGCACAGCGGTGGCTTCAAACGGTACTAGGCTATTGACCGCTCGATTGACTCCGAAGAACCGATGGCGGTGATTGACTTTGACAACGGCAAAACGGCATTGAGTGCGATCCGTCTTGCCGGCCGCCTGAGCGACAGTCTTGTGAATGGCGTCCATCTCGCGGTGGCGAAGCTTGAACGACGTGTGAATCACGACTCGGGAAAAGCGCTGCGACGTCTCCGCCAATACCTGCGCGAGGCTGGTTCGCAGCTGGTCCAGGTACGAAAGCTCGTCACTCGCCTCCCCCAGTATTTGGATCCGCTGGAACAGCCCGCTGCTATCAGTCATGACGGAGAACGCGAAGTACTTCTCGACTGTTATGGATTCGTCTTTTCGGCGCAGTTTGTGTGATTGGCTGATGCCGATGATAACCGAAGGCTCACCCGTCGGGCGCACCTTCCAGGGTTGTCCACCGGCCTTACAAAAGATCTGCAACGCAATGTTCGCGATCGACCACTTGAGCGTGTCGTCATCTTGGATGACGGGAAGCGTGCAGACCTGGGACGGTATTCCTGCATGCACGAACGTGGCCTTGTGCGTCAGATACGCGTTCTCGTCATCATCTGGCAGAACAAGAACGGGCAGCACTAGGCCATCCTCTTCCTTGACGCGTGCGAGCGCGTTAGCCATCGCTGCCTGGGAGAAGTCGGGCAACACGATTGGATCTGAATCGAGCGTTAGGTCCGTCTTGAAAAGGGCACGAAAGCCGGGAAACGCGAACCTCTCCCGGCCACCCGATCCGCGTAGCGACATTGCTAGTTTCCGTGCCGCGGTGCGGTCCTGCTCTCGAAAGAAGAACAGTAGCCGAGGCGATGTTTCCAACGGCTTCATGGGCCCGTGCTCTTTCAGGCCCACGAATTGGCTCCGCGATTCACGTCCGGCGCCGAAGACGTATGAACGCGATCGCAGGCGGAATGCCCGCAAGTCCACGAATTCGTCTGAGATCCGCATGGGCACGGAAGCTCCTGGCACAGAAAGCGACGCGAGGAGGGCCTTCTGCGTCTGTAGGAATGCCCGAATTCGACTTGTTCGGTCGACGTAGTAGTCCAGGTTCCGATGAAAGTTCCGATCCAGGCTGAGGCTCAACTGCTGTACGCGGCGCGAGAACGGAACGTCGTCGGCGAGCCGGAAATGAAAGTCTACAAGATATCCAAAGCGTCCTGTCGCTCGCAGGTAGTACGGCTGAACAACGAGTAGCTCTTGTCCTTCCCGATGCCGCGCCATGACGAAGCTGATCTCGTCCACGAAACCGCGATCTGGAATGTGAAACTCCTCCGACTGGAGCTTCTGCGTTGCAGCATCACGCATGCACCGGAACAGCAAGGCGCGCGTTAAGTCGTGGTTGAACGAGGGCTCCACTGGAACACGTTCGAAGGAATCCGTGGGCGTGAAGCTCACCCAGTAAGATGCTCGCTCTTCAAGGTCTGAGCCCGAGACAGGCAGCGAATGCGACATACTCTCGGAGCTTGGTCTTTCTTCCTGTGGATCTTTGCGGAGCCGGCGGTACACCTCGAAGCTCGGCAGTTCACCGACGATCGGCAAGAAGTTGACCTGGATTTGATAGTCGTCCGCCATTTGCCGTTCTCGCTTTTTTCCGCGTCGTTGCCTCTATAACATCCCTCAGAACACCCGTTGATCGAGCAGATGGATAAGATCACCACCGTCGCGGGATGATCCAAGGTGCCCAGCCCTTGTCGATCGGAGTCCGTCCATCATATTCAGCATCGTTCGCCAGCGGCCTTCATGCATAAGCCTTCCAGAATTTGTGGCCTTTATCCGCGCGATGCTCGACGAATAAGTGCCAAACTTCGCCGTCGCCGCGCACGTAAGAACCTAACCATTCCGCGTTTCGGCGTGGGGGCATCGCTTCATTGGTTGCCAGCAGGAAGAAATCAGCATCCGTGGTTTGTTCCTTATCGTCAACGAGTAAGTAAACACAGGTGTCCTCACCTTCTTCTCGAATGTAGACGGGGCGAATGATCGCGTTAGCTACTTTTGCCGTGGTGGTCAAATTCTCTTCCGGAAAATGTAGCGAAACTCGTTTCACGATTTCGGACATGGGGCAACTCCTACAATATTCATAGCTCTTCACTGCGGCTACTAAAGGTGTCCACAATCCACTCGTCCCAATTCTCGAAGTCGCTCGCATTCTCCGGCGCCAGCCGTACGGCCGATGCGATGCGATCGACCAGAATCTCAGGCAGCGTAAGTTGCTCGTCAGTGACACATATGGAGAACTGATCACCCGGCTCAAAAACGATGTCCCGCGGTATGCCTGCCTCGTGGGCCAGCTCGCAACGGATGAACGTGTAAAGGAGTTCTTGGAGTGGCCACATTTCGCCTCTGAATTTCAGATTGAAGTTCTCCGGCCCGCCGATCAGGCGCATCTCGTCATGCACGAATTGAGTAAAGGCGACGCGGTCACCTCTGGGTTTCTTCAGCCTGTTTTCCTTGTCGGAAGATGGCCAGTATTTGCCCATTTCCATGTTTCCATGAATGTCGGAAACATTGGGCTTGTGCGGTGGTGCTGCGTTGGTCTTTGACCCTCGGCCAAAGAGCCCGTTGATCGCTCTCCGCACTAGAGAACGACGCCGATCGTAAGCGTGCCGCCCCTTAGGATAGCGTTTCCGCGATGTTGCAGCCGCTGCGACAAGCGCCGAGAGAAGGGCGCCCTCGCGCCGGCCAGTGTGCCACAGCACAACTGCATCTTCGATCCTTGCCCGGATGCTCATAGCTCTCCTCGAGACGCTCGCTGTACAAGCGAGTTGAACGGTTCCGTGGCCGATATCCAGTCAATCGCCATTTAATGCGCCCCCTAGTCCGGCCGGCGCGGCGCTACTCAATACGAATCTCGTGCGGCGTTTGTCGATCTTCCCGTTCACTTTCATGGCCGCGCTGCCTTCAGCAATCGCTCCATCAGCTTGATCAGGTCCTCGCCGCGAAGGTGCTTTAGCTTGTTGACGATCTCGTCTTGCCCCAGATCATCCTCGCGGCCAAAGTAATCCTTTGAGAGTTCAGCGATGATCTTACGTCGTTCCTCATCCGGCATCTCAGCCAAGTATGGGCTCAGGGACGCCAATTCCAGTTCGATGCGGCGGTTTCGATGCTCATTTCTGCGGTGACGCGTGGATTCGTGCGCGCAGTACCATGCCGGCGCTCCGAAAGCGATCGCCGCGAGTAGACGGAACAGCGCTATTTCCCAGTTGAAGTCCTGCGCGGTGATGTTTCGCACGATGAGAACGACACACACAACCATCACCAACATGCATCCTATGGCGATCCAGCGAAAGAGGTCAGCGATCTTCTTCTCCGCGTTCGCCACGCGCTGGTAGTTTCCAGTTAGGCCCGTGTTCCCGATCAGCCCCACAATCTTGGCCGCTTCTTCGAGATTGACCTTGAGCTCGTCGAGCACCTCCTGGGATTCTGAGCGATGCTCTGAAACAAGCGTATCGAAGGCGGTGCGCTGTTCATCCAAGAGCTTCTTCGCCGACTCGCGGATTTCGTTCGTTACTTCTTTGTGCTCAGTTTTGAACTGCCCGAATCGCTCGGCAAACTGCTGCGCCCGCTGGCTCTCGGTTTGCTCGAATCGGCCATGTTGCTCGTTGAACTTGGTGTTTCGTTCTTCCGCCCTCTGAGAGAACTGCGTGGTTTGCTCATTGATCAGGGTGTCGATGCGTTTCTTCTGCTCAACGATCTCGCTCTCGAAGGCACCGACCTTTTGACCCAATTGGCTGACCTTCTGGGCGACCTGTTGATGCTGTTTTTCGATCTTCACGGCACCGGCGCGCAAACCATCGACTACGGATTCAGCGGCGCCTTGTAGCTTGGCGATTTGCTCGGCATATGGCCTATCGCCATCCGCCAGCTCGTTTCGCGGCAGCAAGTGGAGGACGTTCAGGAGTTGGTCGGCCGGTTGGTTGAGGTGGTTCCAATCCTTCTTTTCAACAAAGGCATCGAAATGGGCAGACATGTTCGAGATGGCGCCCTGCACCTGATTGAGCGCCTGCTCTGTAACAAGTTCCGGATCGACGGTCTCAAGTACGCCCTTCGCGAGACTCACGATCTTGCAGAACCGGGCGTATCCTTCGGTTTGCGCGGTATCGTCCAGTTTCAGCTTGGCGGAATCGATCTTCTGTTGGAGCTCTTTCAGAGAGTTCTGCAGTGCGTGGTTTTGGAACCTATTATCGAAGTGGCTCATAGCTCTCCCCGAAATGCCCGCTGTGCCAACGAGTTGAAGAGGTCATCGCCAGCATAGCATATTTCAGCGTGGCGGCCCTGTATTTTGCGGATGCCTTTCACTTCTTTGGCAAATGCCTTCTGCAAGGCTATGGGAGGCAGCGGGACAGGCAAGTCTCGCAACTGAGTTTTATTGATGGTCGCGAGATTCGATGTCTTCTTTGCGCATCTGAGAAAATACGCCTTGCCAAGGTGGCTTCGGATGTAATGCGCAAAGTACAGCGGCAGAAGTAAGTTCCTGTTGCACCGAACGCGAAAGATATGGTTCTGATGAATGCAATCGGGAACATCATGTTCCCAAATCGTGCCACGCCCGAGCTTATCGAAGTCACCACCTTCTGTCATAAGGACATCGCCGTGTTCGAGCCGCAGCGATTCAACATCGGATGGCAGGACTTCTATTGTCTTGATCTCCGAAAGGTCGAGATACCCGTCCTGTACATTTGCGACGCGGATGTAGGGAACGATGACAGTCTGCTGACCATTGAATCGACGCCCCTTCGTAACGCCGGACGCGATATCCGCAAGATCTTCGTCGCCGAGCCTGCGCATCTCTTCGACAGGCGCACGGAGCCAGTCGTCGAAGGTCGTGTAGAATAAGCTCGGGATGAGGTCACCGGCCAGCTTGGCGGCTTCTTGGCGCTGTTGCCGGATGGCGTCGGCCTTGTCGAGGATCTCCGCGATCCGCTTCTGCTCCTTTAGACTGCGCTTCGCATCATTCGGAAATGGAATTGGGATCTTGAATTCCGCGACTGCGGTCGCGGGAACGCGCTTTTGGCCCGCAGAGCCTGTGAATCGCTGCTCGGCGTAGTGCCTGAACGCTGGATTCCAGACCATGTAAAAGAGGTATCGACCGTCAAGCGTCGGGCCGGGACGAAGAACGTGGAATTCGGTCGAACCGAACGCGTGTTTGTTTTTCAGCCGGGTCACGTGCGCCGCCTTACCGTTTTGCATGCACGGCGTGATCTTCGCGACTAGCACGTCGCCCTCAGAGAAGTACGTATAGCCCTTCAGTAACTCGCCGACTGGGCGCTCCTGGCCGTTGTGAAGACGACCATCCTCTCCGACATCAGTCATTGGCACGAAACTGACAGGGAGCTCAGGGCGCTCGCTTAGTTCCCGCGGTGTCGAAGGGTTTAGCTCAGTTACGTCTTGCAATGCCGCCATACGCATCACTTCAGCATTCCCTCCAGCTCAGCAAGCTCTTTGGCCTCTTGTTCGTTCAACTTGGCCAATCGCTTCAAGATTGCTTTCGGCGGGTCGAACTCGGGCTCCTCGTAGACGACCTCCTTGTAGCGGTTGATGGAAAGGTCGTATTTGGCTTCGCGGATATCCGAAACCGGAACGAAGAACGCTTTGTTCTTGCGATCGGCGAACGATTTCTTGCCATTACCGTTACTCCACCTATTCCACTGCGCCATCACATCGGGAAGATCATTCTCGTCGACGGGCGTGCGCTTATCGTCCAGGCTGAGCCCGTCGGCCTGCACATCGTAGAAGAACACGTCGCCGGTCTTACCCCCCTTGGCGAAGTACAGAATGGCCGTCGATACTCCGGCGTAGGGCTTGAACACGCCAGCCGGCAGCTTGATCACCGCGTGCAGCTCATTGTCGTCCACGAGCATCTGCTTGAGATCGCGATGGGCCTTGGACGAACCGAACAGGACACCGTCCGGGACGATAACTGCACATCGCCCGCCCGGGTCCTTCAGCATGCGCAGCATGAGCGTCGGAAAGAGCAGCTCGGTCTTCTTCGTCTTGATCTTGCCCGTTAGTGACGAATGCACGTCACTGTGATCGAGGCTGCCCTTGAACGGCGGATTGGCCAAAATGACATCGAAGTGGTCGGAGGCCGTCTTCGGAAAGCGCTCGGGAAAGGAGTTGCTGAGCGCATCCTGGTAGTCGATGCTGGGATTATCGACGCCGTGGAGCATCATGTTCATCACGGCGATGCGCAGCATGGTGGCGTCGAAATCGAAGCCGTGGAACATGTCGCGCTGAATATGTTTGCGGTAGGGTTCAAGTTTGTCGCCGGTGTAGATGTACTGCGGATTGCCGCGATCGTCCTTGACCGGTCGGCCGTCTTCGTCGAGTTGTTCGATGCGCCCGGCCTTGGACGTGTATTTCTCCAGCAGATAGGTCATGGCTGCGACAAGAAACCCGCCGGTTCCACAGGCCGGGTCGCCAACGGTTTCGTCCGGCTTGGGATCGACCAGTTCGACCATGAGGCGGATGATGTGGCGCGGTGTGCGGAACTGGCCGTTAATCCCGGCGGTCGTGAGTTTGCTGAGGACGTATTCGTACAGATCGCCCTTGGTATCGCCCTTGTCGAGCGGGAGGTTGTCGATCATCGAGACGGCCGAGACGAGCAGACTCGGCTTTTGAATCATCAGCTGGGCGTCCTTCATGTAACGCCCAAAGGTCGATTCCTCGCTGGCCATGTCGCGAAAATGGGGGAACACCTCGTCGCGGATGCGCTTGAGCATCTCCTCGCCGCCGAGGCTCTTGAATTGCGACCAGCGAAGGAGTTGCTGCTTCTTGTTGAATGGCGTTGTTGCCTTCTTGCCGGTGCGAGCTGCCTTTTTTTCTTCCCGGGCTGCCGCGAGATCGAGCAGCCGGAAGAACATGAGGTAGGTGATCTGCTCGATGACGGTCAGCGGGTTACTGATGCCGCCAGTCCAGAATTCATCCCAGAGCTTGTTGATATCGCTCTTGAGTTTGCCGGTAATCATTCGCTTTCGCCTCCTTGCGCGGCCGGGTTGAAGGCCCCGATGATGTCAATGAGTTCCTGGATCGTCGCCTCGTCGGTGAACACGCCATCGATGCCGTCGCTGTGGAGCGAGGTGAACGGATCTTCGTAAAGCCGATCGACCGTAATCGAGCCGTAGCTGGCGATGTGGTTCTGTAGCATGTCTAGAAAACGAATCTGCTGCGAGTTCAGCGACGCGTGGGTCTGCACAAACGTCTCGAATCGCCGGCGGACGGCGGCGCCATCCAGGCCGATGATGTTGCGGATCGCCAGGTCCAGGTGGCCGGCGGTCTCGGGGTAGTACTCCGTCAACTCGGAAAGGTCGAGTTCGGGGTCCTGGGTCAACACAAGTGAATTCAACGCGCGTAGATCGTCGTCGGTGACCGGCTCGCCCCGTTGGATGCGTTGCAGTGTCGGGTTTTCATCGAAGAGTTCCTTGAGAACCTGCTCGACGCGGGCGCGGTAGGCCGCGAGATCGAGCCCTTCCAGCTTAACCTTGTGCGGCTTTCGTTCGATCAGCGCGTCATCCTCGACGACGTCGATGACCTTGGGTTGGTAGGCTGTCGTCGTCGACGGCTGACGGTACTTCATGATTCCGCGCAGCTCGCTACGGATTCGCTCAAGGTCGGATACAGTCGCGTTATCCCAGAAGGCGGCACTGCGCGCTTCGTTGATGGCCGACGCCCTGGCGCGGACCTGGCTGAGGTTCATCTGAAGCTGCTCGATCTGGTTGCGAAGATCGTCCCGCAGGTCGCCGTACCGGCTGGCGTTGTCCAGCCGGGCTTTCTGGGCCATGCACATGTTCAGATCGAACTTGTACGCGGCCTCGTGGCCCGCCACATTTCGCCATTGCATGAGCGGAGCGATTTCCTGGAAAAGGACTCCCTTGGTTGCGGCATCGAACTGGCGCAACAGTTCTTCGCGTTCCACGATTTTGATCTGCTTCCAGTGTTCGCGCACGGCGATGGTCTTGTCGGGGAGGTCGGCGATATCCTGCCGAATCAGCGAGATCGTTAGGTCGAAGGCCTCGGTGTCTTGCTGCTGTAGCGCGGCTTCCGCCAAACGGATGCGGGCCTCGAAGAGTCGCTGAGGCAATGATTTCGGCAGGCTCACCTCCGCGGCCTTGTACTGTTCTTCGAAGTACTCGAAGTTGCCCCAATGGTCGAAGATGAGGAACTTCGACTTGTTCTGGCCGCGCCCGAAGAGATCCTCGCAAAGACGGGTGCCCCGGCCGATCATCTGCCAGAACTTGATGTACGAGTAGACCGGCTTGGCGAACACCAGGTTTACGATTTCGGGAACGTCGATGCCCGTGTCGAGCATGTCGACGGAAATTGCGATCGTCAGATCCGGATTCTTGCCCTCGCCCTTGAAATCGTCGATGAGCTCCTCGGCGCGTGGATCGTAGTTGTCAATCACGCGGCAGAAGTTTCCACCATACTGTGGATACATTTCATCGAAGAGGTTCTGCAGCAAGACGGCATGGTTGTGGTTGCGCGCGAAGATGATGGTCTTTCCGACCCGCGTGCCCGATGCGTCACGGATGCCGTGTTCCATCAGGTTCCGAAGGATCTTACGGTTGGTGTCCTTGTTGAAAATGTGCTTGTCAACCTCACGCTGCTCGAACTCTATCGCCTCCGGCATCACTTCGTCTTCCTCGAGCTGCTCGCGCTGCTTGGCCGTCATCTCGGTGTATTTGATGCCCTTGCGCAGGAACGGCGTCGTAACCTTCTCGACCTCGAACCGACTCAGATACGGCGGGTTGGCATTGATTGCATCTTCGTAGCTGAAGTAGGCCGTTGGAACACCGTCGTCGCAGCCGAAAAGCTGATAGGTATTGTGTGAGACCAAGTCACTTCGCGGCGTGGCCGTCAGCCCGAGGCACAGGCCATCGAAGTATCGAACGAGATCCCGGTAGCGGTTGTAGATGCTGCGATGGGACTCGTCCGCGATGATGAGATCGAAGAAGCCCACGTCGAAGCTCTCGAAACACTTCATCATGGCAGGGTAGGTCGCAAGGTAAATGCGCTTGTCGCGATCCTGGGCAGTTGTGGCGCTGACGTAGACGCGCGGCTCGCCGGGCAAGAACCGTTTGAACACGTTGTGGGCCTGTTTCCGTAGCTCCCGTCGGTCGCAAAGGAACAGAACTCGTCGGACGCGCTTCGCATTAATCAACGCCGCGCACAAAGACACGGCCACGCGCGTTTTGCCGGTACCGGTTGCCTGAACGAGCAAAGCCCTGGAGTGTTTTGCTGCGTAGCGTTCCACGACGCGGTTGATGGCTTCCATCTGGTAGAGTCGGCCCGCGATCTGCGCGTCGGGTTTGACCACCGACGGGGCCATTGGGTACTGTCGCTGAAAGTGCTTGTACTGCAGGCTGTCCTTGGAATAGAAGCCGAAGATTTTGCGTGGTGGCTCATGTTCGGCGTCGTTCCAAATCCAGATGTCGAACCCGTTGGTGTAGAAGATGACAGGTCGAGTGCCTGACATCTGCTCAAGACCGTCTGCATAACACTTGGCCTGGGTCCTCCCGGCCTCAGCGTCCTTGGATGTCTTCTTCGCTTCGATTACTGCTAGAGGTGTCACTTCATCTTCGTCGTAGAGCACATAGTCGGCGTAGCCGATGCCGGAGTCGGTGGGCTGATGCTCGACTTCGATCTCTTGGCCTACTTCCGAATTGCTCTGACGGTTTCGGCCGACGTCCCAGCCGGCACTGATGAGCATGGAATCTATGAGCGCATGCCGAGTTTGTTCTTCGGTGAAATCGAGTACGTTTGCCGCCTGAGTTCCGGCTTCGAGTGTGGAACGTAGTTCGTCAGCGCTGGCTTCCGCCGTCTGGGCCGCCTCACGCGCCGCTTCCAGTTCGGCGAGGAGCTTTAGCATCTCCGCTTCTTGTGCGGCAAGCTTCTCGAGCACTGCACGCTTTTCTTGCTTGAGTTGATCGGCAGATGGTTTGGCGGATGGCGGTGATGGCTCAATGAAGTCTGGGCAGTCGTCCTTACTTCCGGCGCCTGATGCGACGAGGAGCCAACGCCCGAGCTCAAAGGCTTCGCGAAGGAGCCACTGCGCGGTCGAGGCGGTCACTTTTTCGCCGTGCGCAGCCTTGTTGCCGTGGATTCTCAGCGCATGGAGCTTTGACACGACAACACGCGGCACGACTTCTCGAAACGTATCGTTGTTCAGCTTATCGTTAAGGTTGGCTTGGAAGAGCTTTGGAAGACGAGCGGTTTCCCAGATAAGCTCAACGATTTGCTCGGCGTAGGAACGAAGCTTGACCGCGGCACTTGGAGGGTCAGGATGAACGTAATGCTCGGCGAACCCGCCAAGGCCCGCGAGCTCCTTCCATCGGCCGCGTAGAAACTCGAAGTTCGCCGATTTCATCCTGTCGAGCTCCCGGCATGGTCCCGTGAACCGCCCGGCCTGGCGCGCACCGGTAACAGCGTTTTGGGACTGCACCGCTCTTGTCGATTCGCTTTGCATCGCCCGTACTTATGCAGGGGCCGTGCCAGCAAGTGGAGTCGTTCCATTTCACTCTACTCCTAGCCGTTTGAGCTGTGCGTCCAGCGTCTGGTAATTCTTCATTCCAAGCAGCGACGCGGCTTGGGTCTTCTTGCCGCCAGCCTCGCTCATTGCCCGCCGCAGATAGTGCTTGTGCACGAATTCCAGGTGCTTTTCGAGGCTAAACGTGCCTCCAAGGGGCAATTCGAGAATATCCCGGCGGTTCTGTTGAGGAAGGTCCGTGACGGCGGCGGCGAGATCGGCGCGGTCGATTCGCTCGGTCTCGGACATCACAGCTGCCTGAAGAAGGGCGTTGTACAACTGCCGGACGTTACCGGGCCAGTCGTGCTGTTTCACAAATGCTTTTGCACTATCAGAAAGGCATTTGTCCTTGTAGCCCGGTTCGTCCGACATCGCTTGCTGGTTGATCGTCGCCATCAAGTGCTCCGCGAGCAGGGGGACATCGGATCGGCGATCGCGTAAGGCCGGAAGTGAGACGGTGATGACGGCAACCCGATAGAACAGATCCTCGCGGAATCGGTTTTCTAGCACCTCGTTGGCAAGATCGCGATTGGTCGCCGATATCAGCCGAACATCGGCGGCTTTGTCGGCCGTCGCGCCGACCGGTCGAAAAACGCGGTCGCACGGGCCCGATTCCGGTGTGGGCTGGAGAACGCGAAGCAGCTTCGCTTGCATTGCCCCATCGCACTCTCCGATTTCGTCCAAAAACAACGTCCCGCCGTCTGCCTGCTCGAATGCGCCCGGCTTGCTCTTGACCGCTCCGGTGAAGGCACCCTTGGCGTATCCGAACAATTCGGCTTCGAGCAGCTCACGTGGAACCGCCGCGCAGTTGATTGCGATGAACGGGCCGTGTCGCCTGGAGCTCGCAGCGTGAATCGCCCGTGCGAACATTTCCTTCCCGGTTCCGCTTTCTCCGAGCAGTAGTACCGGCACACTGCGTATTGCAGCGCGCTGTGCGCGGCCGACCGCAAGTCGAATAGCCTTGCTGTTGCCCACAATGCTGCCGAAGCCTTCGACTTCTTCCGGACCCTTCGCGGCCAGATGCTGAAAATGGGCATCCGGTTGCCTTAGCAGTTTCGGCACAAGATCGAGGGTGATGTCGAACGGGATCTCCGTGACCCAGGACTTTCCCTTGTGTGTTTGATAGAAGGTTGCGGGGTACTGTGTCTTGCCGAGAAGGACCCAGATCGCCGTCATCGCCGGTGTGCCGGGGCTCAGGTGGATGCACAATTCGTCGTCTTGGTTGACGCCACCCGTTGTCAGCGATGCAAGCGAGTTCGAGGCACTTTCGTAAATGGCCGCGTAATCCGTCGGGTTGCGGAGGGAGACTCTGTGCACTTCACAATTGCGACCAATCCATGCGGCGAACCTCTTGTTCCAGCGAGAATCGTAGTTGCTTAGCAGATGGATCGAGTCAAAACGTTCGGCGCGAACCAGTGACTTGATCGGCCCGTCTGGATCCGTGGGAACGGCTCCGACAATCTCCGACAACGCGTTTCTCTCGCGAGTCGGCAGCTGAGCGGCGAGCGCCCGAAGGTCCGCGTGCCCGACCCACGATACTAAGGTTCGCGTCATGGCATTTCACATCCGCCTTTGTGCAACATACAATAGGAATTGTATCGGCGCGTGGCTCCGCGCCAAGCGCAAACGTGGTCGTCAGGGTCTCGGTTCCCTCCCTGGTCGCGTCCGGGACGGTGCTGGTATCATGTAGAGGGCGGGGAACATCCGACTGTTAGCCCGCATCTTCAAATTGCCTAGTTTGACATGAGCTGCTGCCTGACCGCCTTGAGCAAGCGTCTGCCGGAAGACATCGAGCTTATCGCTCGCCGGCCCTGGCCGTCGCCCAGCGCTCCGGCACTGTCCACTTGGAGGGACTCAGACAACAAATCCGAACGACGCCCATCGAGAGTCAACTCTCTACAATTCGAGATCCTCTGCGGAGACGTTTCGCCGAGTACTACGGAGCAGCAGCTGGTTTCCTGAAACCGCCCGCAACCTCCATCCGCTGATCCCTATGACGGGGCAGACTTCACGAGTAAGGACTGGGACGACGTGCTGACGGACACATAACCGGCATACGACAACAGGGAACCGAAACATGCATTCAAACGACGACTTCATGCCGCAACGCAGGGAGCTTTCAGATCTAATGGCCGATCGCGGTCCCTCCGGCCCGGTCGGTGGGATCGAAAGCCTGATGGTCGAATCCGCGTCGCAAAGCCACCCCTACTTCGGATTGCCGGTGAGCGATCCTTATGCCGGCGACGTGTCACCTTGGCCGCCGTATGATCCATACGAGCCGGAACTACCGGCAGCGGAGCGCTATCAGCGGCTGGCCCCGCCGCCACCTGCCTACGCCCCAGAACCCGAACCGGAGCCGGTCCGGTACGAAGACGGCCGTATGACGCACGAGCTCTTCGATTGGAGCATGCGTAATCTACCGGAACCGCCGACGCCGTTCGACGAATTGATCTGATTCGCCGCCGAATTCGAACCAAGCCGGGTCAATCGGATCGTGAACGGATCCCCGGCGTTTCGCGTGAGTTCGTCGGTCCGCCTTCAAGCGAGAAGCGCGCGGACCGCTGACGCTCCGTGCCCTTGACGTCGGCGCTGTCGCGGGGGCTAATGGCGTGTGCAAGCGGCGGCGAGGCCGCGGGTCAAGGATCCATCTAATCGGAGCCATGGAATGGCCACGAAGCGAACCCGCTCCAAACAGACGGTTCGAACCGGAGGCACTGTCCACCAGCTGAAAATTACCCTGCTTGAGGTCGATCCCCCGATCTGGCGTCGGGTGCTAGCCCCGTCGGAGATCACCCTGGGCGAATTGAACTTCATCCTGCAGGCGGCCATGGGTTGGACGAACAGCCACCTCCATCAGTTCACGATCGACGGTGTGGAGTACTCCGATCCGCGGTTCGAGATGGACGACGCGGATGACGAGTTTGCCGTGACACTTGCGGAGGTCGCTCCGGCGGAACGCCTGCGATTCAATCTGCTTTACGACTTCGGCGACGGCTGGGACCACGAGGTCGTCGTCGAGAAGATCCTGCCCCGCGAAGCCGACCAGCGGCTCCCGTGCTGTCTCGCCGGAGAGCGAGCCCGCCCGCCCGAGGATTGTGGCGGCCCCTGGGGTTACCAGGACTTTCTGGAGGCGATCGGCGACCCGAAGCACGAGGAGCACGACGCCATGCTCGAGTGGGTGGGCGGGGCCTTCGACCCGGAAGCCTTCGACCTGGCCGCACTGAACAAGCGCCTGCCCGAGGAAATCAAGCTGATGGCCAGCTGGCGGTAGCATTCGAACTGAGTCGGGACGGCCGGATTAGGAGCGGGGAGCCTGTTCCCAACGCGGATGCAAGTCCAAATCCCGCGATCCGACTGCCCCTAGACCGGGTAGGGCTTTGCGTGCACCAATAGCGGCCCAGCCGCGACAGAAGTCGCCACCACGGAGGCGGGCCGCCGGCGCCGCTACGGCACAGAAGCCCTTCAAGGTTGAGGTGCGCCGAGGTTCCGATACGCTATCCTTTGTGACGTCGCGGCAGGGTCTTTCGGGACGATTCACAACGATCCGAGCGTGCTTCGACGGCAGCAAGGATATCCACGCCGAGCCGGCGCGTACGAGGCCCCCGTCGGTTTGGTGGACGTTAGTGGATCGGAGCTATTGGCTTGACCGGTCGGCGAGCCATGGTAGCTGGCATGAGCCCGCGGGATTGTGCTGATCATCGCGGGTTGTGCTCGATCCGGGGGACGATGTAGGTGAGTGTATTCGCGGAATTCGCTGAGCTCTGTGCACGCTCCCTATGGGCGTGCCAGTATGACGGTCACCTCGAACACCATCTCCACGACTGGGTGACGGCCGCTGGCGAGGCGAATAGATCGGCGGCGCGACGGATGACCCGGGCCCTCGGTTTTCGGCTGCTGGTGGAGCTGCGGAGGATGTTGTGGGATCCCGAGAACGATCGCACCACCGTAGTGGAACTGATGCAGAAGCTGGTCGATGGCGCAATCCGTGAAGGGCTGACCGGGAGGGTGGGACATCAGATAGTACCCGCTGACTGCCCATGGTGCTCTGGCCCCAACAGGGGCCCCGACCTTTCAGACCTTCGAACCGACGAGCGGAAACGATTCGGCGGTGGAGAGTTGGCACGAGAGGCCTTGATCCAAATGGTCGACATCACGGCAATCGCAACTCACCAAACGAATGAGTACGTCGGTGTTCTGCGCCTTTCCTGGAGCGAGAAACAAATAGAGCACCGCGTAGAAGAAGTTCTCGCACACCCACACTTTGAGGCCGGCTGCTATTCGAAGGCGACAGGCAAATCCCTGGAGCGTTGGCCTCGCCTCCTGAAAGAACGGAACCCTGACGTGGATCATATCACTTTGGGCAGTATTCGCCGTCTTGTAGCGCATCCAATTAAGAGGCCGGAGAGTCCCATGACGTATTTCGGGAGGTTCGGTTCGATCGTGAGAGACTGTCTTCAGGCCATGAAGAAGGAGACCACGGGAAAGAGCCACCTCGTTCAAGAGGCTGAAACACCCGTGAAACGCAACGCCCCGATGGCAAACCTCATTGAGTCGGTACTGGAGGAGTATCCGGTTCGCCACCGTAGAATCCTCTCCAGCTACGTGTCGCTACGCAAGAACCGCATCAAGAAGAAAGAGGCAGTGAGTAACGTCGCACGCGACCACTGCACAACGCAGAGCCTCGTCTGGGACTTGGTCAGAGGTTTTCATGATCGCCTGTGAGGCGAGTGACTACAATGCCCCATGAAGATATTACAATCGATGATGTAAGACGCTTCGTCAGACTGATGACTGGTGATTCGGAGCATGAAAGTGCGCGGTGGATATCGGATCACACCGCGAGGATACGCTACTGTACGGAATGCGCCACACGTGCTCGTGAGACTTATATGTTTCTGCTGCCGGAGCAGTTCGAAAACGACGACCCCACTTTGGTCACGGATGACTGCCTCAATGTTGACGACATCGTGGAACTGGAAGAGGGATCGGCCCATGCGGAGCACCTGCGCCACTGCGCGGCTTGCCAGCTGAGATACTACGAAGCGTTAGCGCTCTCAGCGATCGGCGCGGAGGAGTTCAATGCGAACTCGACGGATGGTTTTGAGCCCGCGATAGTCTACTCGCTCAAACGATCGTCAGCCGCGGCGAAGATGGCCACTCCGATCCTGGCGGCCGGATACCGTATTGCTGCCAGCTTCGGCGCGCTGATTCTCGGATCAGACCTCATCAGTGGTCTGCTGGGCCCGGGGGAGGACGAACCCGTCGCAGAGGCTGTCGTACGAGAGGGTCACGCGCTGAAGGACGTTCGGATTGAACTGGACGCCGAGGGGCAGACACTGGTTGTCGCGGCGCTACCCGCAACATACCCGGTGCACCGGCTTCGTCTGCGCACTGAAGATGAACTGTTAGAGCCGGCAGCATCGTCGCCTTCGGAGGCGCGATTCGACTTGAGCGGCGCCTGGGACGACGGCGACCACAACTTCGAGCTGGTCCTTGTTGAGCCTTAATCAGGCGCTGGCCGTCCGGTTACGATAGACCGCCAAGGCCGAGCGGGGGATGGAGCTTGGGCACGCTGAGCCGGAACATATCGAAAGGCGGCACGGGCTTCGAGAAGATCAGGCCGGACCGTGGCCCTGATGGATCGATCCCAAGTGGCGCGGGCTCCAGGCGAGAATATGTCTCGCGGCCACCCGGCTTCCGGTTTGCTTCCAGGTCGAGTCTTGGCACGGACGAGCCATGGCGGAGTGTGATCGTGCCGGGCACCGCTGCTTCCTTACTCCGAGGGTCGCGGAGTCCACGTCCAGGTGTTGACGCTGGGCCGCCGCCACATGTGCCCCCGTCGCCTGAATCGTAGCTCGCGGAGGATACGAATCGCATCCCTTTCTTGAACCCGTCCGCGCTACCTGCGTCATAGCCGGTCTGGAACCCAGTCCAGTAGTCGATGTGCGTCATCGTCATGCTCCTTGATGATGTTCAAATCGTTTCGATCACTGTCTGCGCGGAACTCTTGCGGCCCGGCCTCGGCTGGCGAAGCCCCACAGAGCGCGATCCGCAATTCCGTGCGCGGCAAAGGTCCACGTCGGGCGCCACGCACTCTGTTATTCGCAATGCTCCATGGGTACGGCGCCGCAATTCTGTTAATCTTCTGCCAGGATGTGCCGAGGCGTGAACGGTCGCCCGAGTGGCGGTGACTCGCGGTTCGCGGGTGGGGAGCCGCCGCGTGCTTCAGGGCGGCGCCGGCGCCCGTGAGCCGAGAATGGACTCGAGCGAGGCGTTGAGTCGACCTCCGCGCGCCCAGATCCGGCTGCAGACTCCAGCTTGGGCTAACCGGTCCTGGTCTGTCAGCCAGACGAAATCCGACGGCCGCATGTCCCGCACCAGGCGACAAACCGCCGCGAGTCGATCGGCCGTGTGCGTCACGAATAGAAGACGAAAACCGCGCAAGTCGCAACTCCACGTCTCCTCGTATCGTTTATATCGCTCGCTGCGGAAGTACTCGCGATAGTTGAGGATCTTCTGTCGTAGGTCGCGCCGACTGCGTTTGGGGCTTGCGAGGGTCTCGGTCCCCATGTCGACCTCCAGGAAGAACAGGACGGTTCGTCGCCGCTGATCGTCTGAGATGGAGAAAACACCGTCAGGAGTGAACCAGAACCTCTTGTCCGTACAGCCGCTCACGGACACGTGGTCGGAGATGGACGGATAACCGTCGGAGCGCAACGCAAGGAACGGGGACGTCGGCGACAGAAACCGCACGCTGAGCCCCGGGACCACTTGGCCGACGCGGGCGAGCTCGATGCGGAACGAATTGACCAGCAACTGATGGTCCAGGCATCGAATCGCCGCGGACATGACCCGATCATTCGAAACGCCGGGCCCGATTGCGCCCTTCGAACGCAACACGCCGATACCTTGCTCCGACAGCGAAATCAGTTTCTCCGGCCGGCCGCGCCCGCGACCGTATCCTCGTGAGGACGCAAGGACCAGGCCTTCGTTTCCCAGATCGGCGAGACGCCGCTGGACGACCCTGGTGTTCCTCGACATCAACCGTGCAATCTGTCTGACGGTCAGCACGCGGTATTCGGCGATGGCGGCGAGCAGTTCCCGGTCGGTGCGAGTCAAACGTGCTGCCATCCTTTGGTGTCCCGTACCGTTGCGTGCCTCACTGATCCGTACGCCCTTCCACCCACTCAGCGGTGGCCGAGGCCGTTTCGTTTCACGACCCGTCACGTCCTGCCTGGGGCCAAGCTCACCGGCGCGCGGCAATTCCACCGATTTTTTTGGCGCAAACCCCGGCGTCAATTGCGATTGGTGGGGTGACAGGGAGGCTCAGGGCCAGGACAGCGTCGTCCGCTACGAAAGCGCGGTCCGGGTCGCCGATCCGATCCAGGGTCGCCACGAAAGGGGCAAGGTATGCCACGACCTCGCAAGAAACGCGCGAAACAGACCGAGCACGATCGATACTTCACCACTTGGCAGTCGGTGCTTCAGTGCATTGCAGCCACATCCGCGGCCTGGACAGATCTTGAGACTGGGGGGTATCTCTATGGGTTATGGACACATGCCGGGCGAGCCGTGGTGCTGTTTGCCTCGAGTCCAGGACCGAACGCTGTTCACGAGGCAACGCACTTCGCTCAAGATGTCGACCACTTCAAAAGAGTCACCCGGTTCCTCCAGGAGACATACGGGATCCAGCTCGTCGGTCGCTGGCACAGCCATTACTCACTAGGATTGGATCATCTTAGCTCCGGCGACGAGCGGACGATACAATCGCTGAGCCAACGAAACGACCTTTCGCGCTTGGTCGAGATCATCGTCACGCACGAACGCGGCGCCCCAAGAGTGGACCGCTCCGCCGGCTTGATCTCGACGTGCATGCAGCGCGCGTTCAACGGCGCGCAGTTGCTCGCATCGAGAGCACGTCCTCGCCCTGATCAAGAAAACACCATCGTAAGGATCAACTCCTTTCATCACACCGATCCCCAGGCAGCCGAGTACGAGCGATGTCCGATCAAGACGATCCCAGGAATCAGTCCCGTCGGGCTGACGATGAGCCTCAATGACCTACTTAACGGTGCGGGCCCAGGCGTGGAGAATCGCGCGTTCCCCATGAACCGCCTACTGTTCGATCCCCACGTCGAGAGGGACGAACCAACTACGGATATTCCTGAGCATATCGCCCAGCAGGTTGCCGCGCTGCCCGAGTCAATCCTCGAGGATCTGAGTTTGCACATAGAGGGCGAAGTCATCATCCTCAGCTTGTCTCTATCTTCTTGGCGAATCCTCATCGCCTACGACGCGACACCGCCCCACGAAGTCCGCTCAGTCGGTCTCACAACGCCGGAGCAGTGTGACGTCCGCGACATTTCGTGCGCTGTCCTTCCCGATGGACCACAAACGGTCATCAGCACGATCTACGCTCGGGCCGAGTCCCTTGTCCATCACGGCAAAACCAAGTGTACGACAGATCTGCCCAAGCAGGACGGTCGCGACGAGGCTTCCCGAGCAACCGGCGGACGTGACGGGCAACCGGGTCGAGGACGCATGCTCGAGTGGTTTGGAAGGTACCTGTAAACGAAGGAACACACGCATGTGGTCACCAGATGAACGCTACCGCTTGGCGTTAGAGAAAAAGCAGCTCCAGCGTACGATGCCTCAGTTTGAGTTCTTCAACCCAGCCCGCGACACGTATGTTGAAGGACCCGTTACGCCAACGGCGGGATCTGAGGTGTACCGCCTGAGGTTGCTGCTCACTCCCAACTATCCGCATGAGAAGCCCTTTCTCATCGTGGCGAGTCCGCAAGTTCTCTGGAAGCATGGAAACCTCTCCACGATCAACTCGCTTGGTGCATCCCACGAGTTTCACACGGCTAGCAAACACCCCAGTGGTTGTGTGGCGATCTGCTTTATGAGCGGTTGGGATGCACGCATGACCATGATTGCGATCTTTATGCGTGGAATGCTCTGGATTGAAGCGTATGCGGCGCACTTGCGTACGGGTGAGAGCATTGCGAAGTTCATAGATAAACAAAAGGAGAGAATCCAAAATGCAAACTGAGGAAGCTAGGATTCGTGAGGCCATGGACGATGTACGTACCGGCAACACCGCCGGCGGGCGGATCGTTTACAGTAAGGACCTGCGCAGGCTCGTAAGAGTGGACGACGCGGAAGTCACGGATGGCAAGGACCCGGACAGGTACCTGTCCGTGAAGCCGGAGGACATGGACGTGTTTGCGGATCCGGAGGAGCGCGTCCCGTTCATCGTACTGCCCGGTGAGCAGATTCACACCGTGCTTAGCACGCGCGAGCCCAGGCGTTTGGCACTCCAATGCAGGGACGGCGGCAAGGTCTACAACGGGATTGCGAAGACAGACCTGTCCAGAGCGCTTCCTGCAACGATCCAGTGGGCCCCGCCCGGGCAGGGGATCGCCGTCACCGAGATCGGCGCGCCGACCGATCGCGTGAGGGTCATTGTCTCTCCGCGGACGTCACCGTCCGGTGAAGCGATGGGGCAGTCTCCCCACGAGATCCTCGGCTTCGTTCGGACGGGCGACGGCTGGAAGGCAGCGACGGTCTGCGTGATTCCGGTGCGTGAAGAGCTGTTCTCGCGTGCCAAGGGTCTGCTGGAGACTGACGCACTCGCGGATGCAACAGTCTTCGTCGTCGGCCTGGGATCGGGCGGGTCTCCCATTGCCTGGGAGCTGCCGAAACAGGGAGTCATGCACTTCGACATCATGGATCACGATCGGCTTGAAACCGGTAATGTGGTCCGGCACATGGCGGGTATCTCCGACGTGGGACGGCTCAAGACCGACGTGATGCGGGAGATGATCCTGGAGAAGAACCCGTTCGCCGAGGTGCGTGCCTGGGATTGTAAAGTCTCCTGGAACAACACGGAGTTTCTTCGTCGCATCATCCGCAGGGCGGACGTCGTCGTCATCGCTACGGACAACCGCGAAAGCCGAGTGATCCTAAACAAGCTCTGCGTGGAGGAGAACACGCCGTGCATCATCGCGGCGGCCTTTCGGCGTGCGCACGGCGGGCAAGTACTCAGGGTGCGGCCGCATGAGTCTCCCTGTTACCAGTGCTTTCTGGGGGCCCTACCCGAGCAGGCGGCGTATGAGCGGGTATCCAACCAGGAGCAAGCAGATGAGGTAGCGTACTCGGATCGTCCGGTTGCCGTCGAGCCGGGGCTCTCGACGGACATCGCCCCGATCAGCCTCATGGTCGTCAAACTCGTCATCCAGGAATTGCTGAAGGGCAAGGAGACAACGCTGAAGTCACTGGATGAGGATCTCTCGGCCCCATGGTACATCTGGTTGAATCGCCGAGAAAAGGATACGGACTTCGAGAACCTCGAACCGCTGGAGTGCAGCGTCGATGGCATGCATGTCCTTCGTTGGTACGGCGTCGACCTGCCGCGTAACACCGGATGTCCGTGCTGCGGAGACTACGTCGGCGAGACGGCTGCAAGAGACGGCGTGGAGGTCAGCGGCGACGACGCGGCGGAGTTTGCCGAGCAGGCGGCTGCGATATGAAGCCACACGTGTTGATCTACCGTGTCGGCCATCTTCCGGACTCGGCCTTCCCGCGCTACCGGCTGCTCGCTCGCGCTGACGTGCCCTCGGCGGTTCGAGGCGCGCAGGAGCACCTGCTGCGGGTTGTGGCGTCCAGAGCGCCGCAATCTGTGGCGGTGTCCGTGCGGTTGGCCTTCACTCCGGCGCCCAAGTCCGGAAACGTGCAGGATCGACTTGCTATCTTCCTGATCATCAACGCTCCACGGAAAGAGACGGCCTCCAGCTTTCGAGCCCTTATCGAGTCATCGGCGTTGGTGGAGCTTTACACCCTGCAAGCCGTTGAGGAATGCAGCGTACCCTGGGAGGTGTTTGCGGCGGCCCATGACATAGCGCGGGCTGAGGGGGCGGTCGATCCCCTCCACTCCGCGGAATTCAATCCGCGGATCCCGCCTGTATACTACACTATCGATCCGTTCACGCCGACCCACAGTAATGATGGCATGAAGCTCGACTCCGTCCTAAGCCGCCTCAATGAGCCGGCACTGATCGACATCTGTGTCGAGCCGACCTGCGTCCGAACCGAGCGAACCGAACATACCCGGGATCTGGCCAGGTTGCAGGCCATCAACCGCTCCAGTGATTTCAACGACGCGGAGGACGGCGCGGAACCCGACCCGTTCTGCCCAGAAGACCGATACGCACGACGCGGGCGATCGACCGTAATGCCCCTGCGCTACAAGGATCCTCTCGCTGACGACATCCTGCGGCAGCGCCGCAGCTTTCACGAGACCCTGTCACAGCCCCATCTCGCGTTCCACGCTCGTGTCCTGGCGAAGACGCCGGAAGTAGCGCATCTTCTGGTGTCGACTGTTGCGGAATCCGCGTTTGATGGCGGCAGTTATAGGCTTTTTGCATGTCGTAAGGGTGAATGTCTCTTCGATCAGGCCCTTCAGGCGGTTCGGGACCACCAGGTACTGGGCTTTCCGACACACGACCTCGTCTTGGGTGTACACGCCTCCACATATAGCGGGCTGTCGCGTCTCGGCCACGTCGCGACCGTAGACGAATTGGCCGGAGTCTGGTGTCTTCCGGTCGCATCGTACGGATCGCCGTGCTGCATCCGGCGCAATACGGACCCACCCCAAGTGCCGCATGATCGGCTCATCACCGTCGGATTCGATGGACAGCATATTGGCGCCTCGGAATCGCGCGTATTGCGCGGCATTCGCGATAACGGCCTGCCCAAGCACTGGTTCATCAGTGGCGTTCCCGGCAGCGGCAAGACCGTGTCCACGTTTAACACCCTGCTGCAACTGTCTCGTCGCGGCACGCCGTTCCTGGTTATCGAAACTGCGAACACGCAGTATCGCATTCTCAAGACACTGTCGGGAAGCCACGACGCCGGCGCTCGTGAGCTGGCAGAACAACTCAAGGTCCACACGCCCGGTGTCGAGATCGTTTCACCGTTTCGCCTTAATCCGCTTTGGCATCCGGAGGGTATCGCTCGCGATGAACACATCGAGAACCTCTTGGTCTGCTTCCAGGCGGCCATGGCGATGTCCGGCCCCTTGCCGGGGATTCTCGGCGAGGCGCTGGAGCGTGTTTACGACGAGCAGGCGGATCCAGATACATTCCCGGTCATGCATGATCTGTGCGCTGCAGCGCAGGCCGTTCTATCTGAGAAAAGCTACTCCGCGGATCTCAAGTCCGACCTGGCGGCGGCGTTGGAAGTGCGTCTCGGGAAGCTCATCCGTCGAACGATTGGCCGGATGTTCCAGTGCGGAACCAACGTCCCGGGAATCGACGAGTTGATGCGGTCTTACTCCATCCTCGAACTCGACTCGCTTCCGCCGGAATTGAAATGCCTAGTGACCCTCTTTCTCCTCACCGCCGTGCGCGAGCACGTTCGGGCCCATCCGCGATTCTCCGGCGACACACGGTTTGTCATAGTCATTGAGGAGGCGCACAACGTCGTCGGTCGTAGCGGCGATGCGGCGCCCTCTGAAGACAACCCGGATCCCAAAGCCTTCGCCGCCGAGTACATATGCCGGATGCTGGCCGAGTTGCGCGCTCTCGGAGTTGCGATCATCATCATCGATCAGCTGCCTTCGGCCGTCGCCCCCGAAGTAATCAAGAACACCGGTAGCAAGCTCGCCTTCCGCCTGGTGGACGCCGACGATCGGGAGATCGTGGGTAGCGCGATGCTCTTCGGCCCGGTCGAAACGGAAGAGGTCGCCCGTCTAACGCCGGGCGAGGCCTATCTGTATACCGAGGGGTACCACGGTCCGCAGCGGATTCGAACGCCCGACCTGGCCACCACCCTGAAGCTGGAAGCGCCGCCGACAGATCAGGAACTCGCAGAGCTGATCAGTCGCGAGGACTGGTTTGTCAAGGCCACCGTCCTTCGCAGCGCTGACGAACTGGGCCGCTTGCGCAACGCGATGGATCGATTCGAGGAGGACAAGCGGCGTGTCCATGACGGACTCAAACGAATAGACAGGGACCGCGAGCGGATTCTAAGCGCCACCGGCAATGGGAACTCCTCTTCCCGGCACGCCGGGTTGGCTCGGTGCGCCCGGAGCCTGCGCGATCGGCTCGCCGCTTCTCTTGCCGGCCTCCGGCGCGGTCCGTACCGCAACCTCCTCGGCGCGGGACCACCGTCTGAAGGTGATGACTGTGGCACCGGTCAGCTTCGAGCCGCTCTCGTGAGCCGTTTCGAGACGCTTATCGAGCCGCAAACGGCGTCGCTGCTTAACCGACTCGAGGAGTTGGCAGGTCGCCCCGATCGCGATCAGTGAACTGGATTGTCGTGGTCGTCGGTTTTTTCCGTCGCCAAGCTGCCTGGCATTTGCGATTAGGTCAGTGAGCACGGAGTCAAAGGAGATTCAATCATGCGCAAGCGACGAACGGATGCTCCCACGCGGAGCGACCTGACCAGAACGGTCGATGACCGAAAGACGGAATTCGATGAGAAGACGGATGCCCTGGAGAAACACGCGGATGACGTCGAGACGGAGCGGGAGACTCTGGAGAGTCTCGACTTGACCGGGACGTCCGACGCGGCGGAGGCCGTCGAACAGGCGGTCGAAGCGGCACAGGAGACGAGTGTCCGGGAGTTCGAGGAAGACGGCGAAACGCTGGAACAGGTCCAGAACGAGGGCGAAGAGTTCGAGAAGGAGCTTCACGAGCGATCCGACGCGGCCTCATCGGATATGGGCAAGATCGCGGACGGCGAGAATCGCCTGCACAGCGACGAGGCGAAAAGCGAACTCGAAAAGGCCAAGATGGAAACGCAGCGTGACATCGAACTCCTCGATGAGCATGAGCGTGAAGCCCAAGAGGCCCGCCAGGAGAGCGAGCGCCTTCACGAGGAACAACGCGCGCGAATTCAAGCGGCGGGGAGATCGTAGCATGCCGCCGTCACCTCCCGCTCAGGAATCGTACAGCCTCGAAAACGCCACCCAGCTGCTAACCAGAGTTGACGAGTGTATTGAGGAACTGAAGAGGATCGCCGGTGTTCCACCGAGGCTCGGCTTCGATGGTGTCTGGGAATGGCCGTATATCGGTGAGCTGAACGCAGAGAGGGCCCGCCTGCAAACGCTGGACAAGGAACTGCACGAGTATCTGGCGGCCTCGGAATCCGAGATCGATCGGCTTTTCCGCAACCGTGAGCTCATCGCGGACCACTGCGCCCGGCTCCATGGCCGGCAAGCTGAAGACCACTATTCCGAGGCCGAGGACCAGCTGAATGCCGAACACCGGGAACACGTTGCCATGCACTCGCAAATCGAGCAGAAAATCGCGTCTGCCGAAAATGCGCTGCAAGATGCGGTCGCCCCCGCGTTGCCGAGCAGCCTGCCGAGACCGCCGGTTCAACAACCGTGTGACCCGCTGCTTACGTCGAGTCCCGTGACGGCGCCTCCGCATTGCCTGTTGCCTTCCGGACAGACGGAGCTGGACGGCCTCTTCGAGATTGACCGTCTGCGAATGTGAATTGCCACACCGTCGTTATGTTGCGTGGAATTGGATGCAGTCCCTGATGGTGAACAAGAACGGCCAAAGTGTGACATCCAGTTTGCTCCTTGGGACCGGAGGTTCCAGTCCCGGGCTGATGATGTTGTGCCACGCCGGGAAAGACTCCACGAGGCTGCTTAGCCTGCCTGCGGGCCATAGCATCTACGCAATCGACGTGGACGAACGGGGCGGTGTTGTCGCGGCAGGATCGCGTCACGGCACGATCGATATCCTCCGAGAAACTGCGCAGCAGGCCCGCGCGGACCGGCTTGAGCGGTTGTCGCTCGTTCAGGGTGCGCCGGTGCTGTCGGTCTGTCTACTGGACGGTGGATTGCTGGCCAGCAGTGATATGGCCGGTCGATGCCTGCTCTGGCCCCCGGGACACTCGTCGTTTGACCGCCCGCGCTGCTTGGAACGTCGCGAGGGTAAGGTCTGCTCCCTTCTGGCTCTCCCTGACCACAGACTGCTGGGACTTTCGTCCTCAGGCAAGGTGCTGCTGCTGCGCCTCCCCTCCGGGGAGTTGGCAGACAACGTCGACGCCCCGGTTCCGCCCGTCACGCTTGGCCTGGTTCAATTGCAGCACTGGCCCGTCTGCAACTCCGCCGTGTACGCCTCCGCGGACGGAGAGCTGGTCCTCGTGGACCTTGGCGACTTGCGGATCAGCGTGTGCCCGGCTCATGGCGGCAACTTCAGCGTTGCGATCACCGAGGACGGCCGGCTCTGCACGATCGGACGAGAAGACGGCCTGCTAAGAACCTGGACGTGGTCTTCGAACAGCGCTGGTCACGGCACCGTTACTCGGGTCGCAGAGGCGAAGGGCCCGTGCGGCGTTGTGTCCGCGGCGGTTGTGCCTGATACCGGGCCGTTGAAGCTACTGCTTATCCACGAAGACGGCACGGCGGCCATCTGGGCGACTGGCACGGAGCGACTTCAGCCGGACTGTCGTCTCCCGGGAAACCACTACCGCACTGTCGTCGGCCCGCCTGCTCTGGTGCGTCATTTAGCGCGCCGAGAGCGAGAGGTCAGCGAAGCGCGGGCATTGTGCTATCGGATTCAGCAGGGCATCCATTCGAGACGCTTCGAAGGACTGGAGGAAAGCTACCACAAGCTTGAAAAACGTGGCTTCGAGGCGGTCATCTCGGGCCTGCGCGCTCACGAGGCTGCTGCGAAAAACGACTCTTTGGGTGAACTCAAGGCGCGCCATCGCCTCATACAGTTGCTGCCGGCTGGTGATCCGCGCTCCACCCGGTCCATACTTCGCTACGCGGAGATCCTCGAACAGATCGGCCTGTATGCTGAGGCCCACAGCGCTTGCCTCCGGAACCTCCAGCGCGCCCCTGACGATTCGGAGACGTTCGAGCGCCTGGCGAGGATCGCGAAGCTGCTCAAGGAGAATAGGTGCGTCATCGCAACCTCGGCGCCCACGGAGGAGAGACTCGCTTTCGGGATTCAGGCGGCAGCGGTACTCGACATGAAGTTCCAAGGTCTGTGGCTGCTGGAGCGATCCAAGCCTGTGCCGTGCCCCGAGGCCGCCCTGACCGCCGAGAAGATCGCCGCCAAGTTTGAAGAGATCCGCGCCGAGGACGGACGGATGGGCCTGTCGCCGGCCAGGGTTCAGGCCCTCTGGTGGATAACAGATGGGAGAGTACGCGAGACCGAAACGGTTGTGTTTGGAGGTGATTCGCGTTCTCGCCTGCCGAGGCTCTGTTCGACCATCGAGGCCTTTCACGATGGGCTGCAAAATGTACTTGTCCGCTCGGTCCTCTTCGATGCCGGAACAGGTGATCCCGGCCATACGCCTGCGGAACATAACCGGACGCTGCTTGAGGCGTTCGACGGACTTTATCGGCACGAAACGAGCAATTCATGGCTGCGTGGCTTGAACCGAGTCATCAACCACACCTTGCAGCGTCTGCGCACCGAAGCGCTCGCGCTTCGACCCATCTGAGGAGGGTCCGCGATGTCGCAGAACATATTGAGTCTGACTCCGAGAATCGGCAGACCATTCGATTGGGGTCCCGGATCGTGTAACGGGTCGCAGTCTGTTCGGGGAGATGGCCCGTTTCTCTCTATGGCGCACGGACACGCCCATCGTGCCCCTTCACTATCGCGCAACACGCAGCTCGGGCGGTTTTGCATCCACAGGCACATCGGCAGCGGGAGCATCGGCGAGGTCTACGCAGCCCGTGATACCACGCGTGCGCATGATGTGGCGATCAAGGTCGTGGACGTAGGTCCCTCCGGTTCGGAACACACCGCACGGGAGCTTCAGCAAGAACAGGATCTTTACGATCGCGTTCAAGATCACAGGCACGTTCTCAAAGTGTACGATCTTCACGTGGTGCCGTGGCATGGCACGATGTTGATGGTCCTTTCCATGGAGCATGCGGACGGCGGTGATCTGCGGCAGTGGTTGCTCAACCGACGGTCTGATATCGAGGCTCGCCAGACCCGCGGCATTGAGATGTTCAAGGAGATTTGCCGCGGCGTCGCCGCCATCCACGGCGCCGGCGTTGTGCACCTCGACCTGAAGCCGGAGAACTTCCTTCTTGTTCGTGGCGTCGTGAAAGTGGCGGACTTCAGTCTGTCCCGGTACCTCGAGAGCCTGGCGCCCAATCCGGAAAACGGGTCGTTCAGCGCGGACGACAATCCTTGCCCCGGTACGCCCGCCTACATGAGTCCGGAGCACTTCAACGCGCCGCATCCGGATGATCTCGACGCCCGCTCCGACGTTTACAGTCTCGGTGTCGTACTATACGAAATCCTCAACCCGAAGGGCAGGCCTCCATTCGGAGGGAACTTCGAACGGCTCCGTTATCTGCATACTCAGGTCGCAGCGCCACCGCTGCCGGACGTAGCGAGAAACGTCGCGCACGTCATCAACCGCTGTCTGGCGAAACACAGCGCTCAGCGCTACGTGCGTGTAGCGGACATCCTCGACGACCTTGAATCTCCCACATGCCGCCCGCAGGCCGATCGACCGGTCGCCAACCCCGATCCGCAAGACGAATCGTGGGACCAGGCATGCCGCATGGTGGAGCACGGTCGCTTCGACGATGCGCTGAGGCTGTGTCATCACATTCTTGAGGAATGCCCAAACAACACGGACGCCAAACACATGCAGGAAGCGATCGAAGATCGTTTTCATCAGGCCGAGTGTTTGTACCGCACTATTAAGGACGGAATGAACGAGTCGGGACTTGAGGAGCTTCTGGGAATGCTCGCGGAAGCCGCCAGACTGTATCCTGAGCATCCCTCCGCACGGCTGATCCAGGTCCAGGTGACATTCCGGGCCCGACTGTATCGAGATGCGATGCAGCAGGGACTGGTAAACGCGGAAGACGGCAATTGGGAAAAGGCGCTGTCCTGTTTCGAAGAGGCGGAGCGGCTCTCCCCCGGAGGCACGGCTGTTATGCCGGCCCGGCGACAGGCGGCGAAGGTCGTGGAGTTCATTCGACGGGAACGTGTGCGGATCGACCAGGCTGTCGCCGCGGGTGACCGGGACCGTGCTCTCGCTCTCGCTCGGCGGGTGGACCGACGCGTCGCCCAATGGACGGCCGCGCTGCGGTCCAGGTCAGTTGGAGAGCGGTCATGACGTCGCTCGCGGCTCACCTACGGCATTCCCGCGCGGACGATCACCGCCCCCTTCGTGCATCTTCGCTCCTTTGCCTGATCGCTTTGATCTGCCATTCCGGCGATCGGCGGGCATTGGAGGAATTCCATGGATACCGGCCTGTGTTTCGATTTCGCGGTGGGCCTCCCTCGCTTTTGGTCAAACTCCTGGATTCCCTTCGCCGGGAATATGCCACCCGGAGGCTGTCCGGGGATGATCCAAGCGTAGCCGATCGGGGTTATGACATCACCATCGACAAGTTCACCAACTTGCCAGGCGCGCCCCGGCAAGGCGCGCCGGTGAAACAGAGTGGTTCGGACTGCCGCTTGTACTTCGGGACGGTGCTGCGCCACGGCGAGGCTTGGAGACGATCTCATCCTTCCGCGGATGATTTGCAGGAGGAGACAGCCATTGCCAGGTACCTTCAGCGCCTTGTGGTGCGTCACTTCTACCTCTCTTGTCTCGACGCAAAGCGGAGTCTCGATCGGACAAGAACTCGCTACGCCTGGTCAGTCGGCGGCGGCGTGGTCTATGTCTGGCTCCCTTCACGGTTGCCGGGCAATCAGCGCCGGGCGTGGTTGGAGGCCAACATCGACGATCCGGATCCCGCACGACCAGGTGAGACCAAACGCGTTCAGAGCATCGTCAATCTACGGTTCGGCTGGGCCTCGACCCTACCCCTCGGTAGCAAGGTCAACAGACTCCCCACAGACCGCGCCGAGGACGCGCCGCTCCGTTGGTTGCTGGAAAGAGAGGTCAGCATCCGTGGCTTGGCCGAAACGGTGGCCGACGAAAAGGCCAACAACCTCGCGCGCCAGCGCGATGCAATCCGTGCCATCGGCTGTCACAACTTGCGTAGACTGATTCTGCGTGTCTTCGAAGACCTGAGCCGGGGGTGCTACCGGGACAGCGCCGTGGCCAGTGCATTCGACATCAGCAAGGCTACGTTTAGCCGTTTCGCAGGCAGCCGTTGGCAAACCAATTCGAAGTCCGTGGTCCCGGACCTGTGGGCCAATACCGCGAGAGTCCTGGCCCATCATTCTGAATTCGTCGAGATGGCCAGAGAAGCCGGCGTGTGGCCCAAGATCGAGGTGATCGTGCGCGCTGATAACCGGAGGTGCTCGCCGTGAACGATCGCCTCTTTTTCATCCCGATTGTTGTCAATGCGTTCGAGCAGCCCGATCCGAAGTCCGCGCTTCGAGAGGCGTTTGATCGGATCACGAGAATCGGCCCTTCCAGACAAACGGCAGGCTTCAGGCAGTTCCGTCGCTTCATGGACGAAGTCGCTCGGGAGTACTCAAGAACGGGATTCACCGGAGAATCGTCGGTCTTGGATGATGTTGTGGCGTCCTGCGTGAGACGCCTGACCGGTTCGGAGGGGGAGCCGGGGGTCACCCAGACACCGGGCGATTCAGGCCCCTCCGGAGATGACGAGATTTACCAGACGTTCTGTGGCGGCATCCGCTCCGCAGCGGACCGCCCCTCGATTCGTGAGATCATCGTGGAGCGGAATGGAGTGGTGATGGCCGGTTTCGCCCTGGGGCAGGACAGCGACGCATACAGTATTCACGACGTCACGCCGGGGCACTACCGGCTGCGCCTGGAGTCCGGCCGCGTCCTGTGGGAGCGTACGCTGACGGCCGAAGACCTCATCTGGTCCGTGGGGTTTCCAGAAGATCCGCTCCCGATGGCGGCCGATAGCGGGGAGCCGGACACCGAGCCGGCCTTCCAAGCGAGTCTCATCGGAAATCGCCTGATTCTTCACGTACATCCAGGCCTCGAATCCGGTTCAATTGCGATTACTTGGAAGGGGCAGGAGACTCGAACGTGACCAAGACCGCACCGGAAACAACCGGCAGAGCGCGAGCCGCACTCGTGTTCGGCAAGGGACCGGACGCAAGGGCCGTGGTGACGGCTGTGGTCGCCAAGTCGCGTCCGAGATCCGCGGGCAGGCGGTTGACGGTTGCGGGCTCGGTAGCCTTCAGACCGCGGGTGATCGAGCATCTGGTCGACACGGTCCTGCCGGTTGTCGATCGAATCATGCAGCTACTGTGTCTGCCGAGGCGGTCATTCGAGGTTTCCGTCGTTAACATCGGCGCGGCTTCGACGGCGGATCTGGGCGTGAGCGTGTCCGGATTCTCATCGGATGCGCCGGTCTTTCTCGCTCTGGTCTCCGCCGGGTTGAAGATGCCTCTGCGCCAGGACGTAGTCACGACCGGGCACATTGCCTCGCCGGACGGGGACATTCGTTCCGTCGAAAGCATACCCGCCAAACTGGCGGCGGCTGCGGAGCTGCCGGATGTGTCGCGGTTTATCTACCCTGGGTCGGACGCCGATACGTCGCTCGAGTCGCTCAGTCCTGTCGCAAGGCAACACATCGCTGATTCCATTGCGGAGGTGTGCATTCGAATGCGCCCGATCGGGGTACACGATGTTGCCGATCTGTTGAACGAAACAACATCCGATGAGGCCCGCGCGCTGGGCGCCTTACGCAGCGGGTTCTTCAGCGCTCCGCTGGAGTCGGTGGAGGATCGGGGCATCCCGGGTCGCGCAGCGCAGCTGTTGGGCCAAGGCAACGAGCTTCGACTCTGGCGAGCACTGGAATCGCACCTGCGATCCGGGAAGAGCCGCCCCGCAAAGCTGCTTCTGAATACGTGGGTGAGGCACCACCTCCAGCGCAAACATTACCCAACAGACTTCGGGCTTAAGCTGAGCCACCTGATCGGATCCCTGCCGCAGGCCACACGGCGCATCAGGGTGACGTTCCCGTTACTCTCCGCCAGAACCTGCGTGGCATTGAGCCGTTTCGCCACCAAGGAAGATGACTGCGACGTTCGGCGCCTCTTCGAGGCCTCCGCAGGAAAGGGGCTCATCGACCGCCACACACCGACGGCATCTTCATCGAGACGACGAAAGGGCGACGCGGCGACGGCAGTCGACGTCGTGTTGGCAGAGATCAGCGCTGATGCGCTGGCTCAGAAGATCGGGAATCCTATTGATGCGGTGAGGGCAAGACATGTTCTTCCGCATGTCATCGTCGCCTCGCATGAAGAGTTCTTGGATACGACCTGCGCCTTTTACTCCGCCCTGGTGCAGGCCGATGTTGTCACTCCTCCAAGTGAACGAGCCGACGATCTGGCTGGAGGGGCACTCGCACTTGTCGCTAACGCATTCGCCGACAGAGGAGGGCCGGAGGCGGCGGAGACCGAGGCGAGGTACGGGATCCACGGCGGCATGCGGTTCGTCCTTGACCTGATGACCGAACAGCACAAGGCCAGTCAACAGTCGCTTCACGTCCGGCGGCTTCTGAAAGAGGCTTTGGACCCTCTGGACTGGGACGCAAGAGTCGCCTTCATGAGGGCGTTGCTCGAGCGTATCGGTTCGGCCTTGCCTGAGGACATACGAAGTGCGCCGCCGCATCGATTCGTTCGAAAACTCGAACCGATTGTCCTTGCTTACGTGCGGTCCGTGGACCGCGTCGGAGAACTACTTCGCACACTTTAGACAGAAAGGAACGCCACGATGGTATCGATTAACGCTACGCTGGCCGCGCTCGATGAGCGTGAAATCGCGAGGCGCGTGCGCGGTCGCCACGATGAGGCGCGCATGCGTTTCGCGCTTAACGGAAACACAGTACGCAACTTCGAGGAGTTCTGCGAAGTCATCGGGGACTACTACAACCATCACTTTTCCTACTGCGTCACTGATGGTGCACGGTTATCAGAGTCTGAGGCCACCGGCCGTGCCAAGGAAGCTCTCGAAAGTCAGCTGCGCCGCCGCCGGGCCACTATTATGGACGCTTACAATGACGCGGCGGATGGAACCAACGGCGGTCTTCGAGTCGTTCTCGACACGATTGCCCTTGCTTTCATCGACGACTCCATCGAGCGATATGTCCGCGGGGTATTCGATCGGCAGGTTGCGCCCAATATCTGGGAAGACAAAGTCGAGATCATCAGACAGTTCATCCGTCAATGCGGAGCGAATCTCTCCTCGTCTATTCACGCCGATCAGCCTGAACGGTACGCGCACGACTTCTCCGAATTGATTCGTTCGTACGTCGAATCCCTTCAGAGGACCTCTTCGATCTTCCGGCGCTTGTAGTCAAAACGATGATGGCCGACAGCAAACTAGCTGTGCTCTTGGAGCGTATCGCTGCTGATCGGACGCTGGACGAAGTAGACCGGCGCGTCGATGCGGCGATGAACTCGTTTTCGTACCCGGCGGGCCGAATCACGGATGTCGGAGAGTTCCGCCGATGCGTTACGGACTTCCTCGGTCATGTCGAGGCTCGCGTGTGGCGTCTTCCCGAGCCGGTGGCGGCAAGTTTCGGATTCAACTGGGGGCGATGTTTGCCGCTACTTTTGAAGGAATACGGACCCAATGGAGAGAAGGCCGCTTTTGAAATGGCCCGAACCGGTACCGAGGGAGGCGTCTACCGCGTGCTCAAGGACCTCGCGCGGAGGCTCGCCGGTCAATACGCAGAGAACGAGGTGGCCGCGAGAATAGCGCACTACTGGAATGGCCTGTCAACCAAAGAGAAGCTCGCCGCCCCGGACGAGTACCTCGAACGCTTCGGGCATCTGCTGCCTTCTGAATTGACCGAAGGCTCTGCCGGCCGCCTACGCGCTGACTTCCCAAGGGTGCTAGGCGAGCATCCGGCCCTCATGCAGCGTCTCTCGCGAATCGGCCGGAGTTGACGCGTGCGGCCACGGCAGGCGACTGGACTTCGGGCGGAACCCGCACCATCCGAATCCCTTCCTACGATTCCGGATCAATCCCTGAAACGGCGGGGCCAAGTCCGCCGCCTACCCGGATGGAAGAAAGGATGCCCGCGTTATGTCGATCGAACAGGCGCTGGTGGCGCAGCCGAGGCCAAGCATGTTGGCGGCGAAGCTGCGAGATACCTACGCCGCAGAGGTTGTCAAAGGCTGCCAGCCCGAGATCGCTCCACATCCGGTGGCGCTCGAGCCGGTGTACGTCCCGCTGGGTGCCGCGGGACCATCTGAGTGTGCCCCCGCAGATGTGGCATGGATTGCTGCGCCAAAGACACGGCCGGACGATCAGATGAGACTGAAGGTATGGGTGTCCCCGGAACAGTCATGCAAGTGGCGGCGGTCGGAGCTGTTCCTGAAGCAACTTGGCCGCGTGCGCCACCGTGTCGGCTTCGAGATCGTGGGAAACGGGGCCCTGATCGAGATCCTGCTGCTATGCCAGCGGGAGGATCTTCCCGTGCTTCAGGCGGCCTTTTATGGTCAGTTCGACCGATGCAAGCTCACCTTGCACGGCGACAACACGCTTGGAGCGCTCTTCCGGTCTGCGCGGAACGACGTCGTTTTTGAAGACTATCTGCCGCCGCCCCCATGTTCGCATCTATTCACGAGGCCGGACGAACTGAACACCTCGCCCTACGGGTCGATCATGACTTCTTTGGCAAACATTCAGTCGCCCGCCGTCGGGTTGTATCAGATCATATTCCAGCCGGTGGCACCGAACCACAACTGGCATCGCAACGTTGAACTGCTCATGCGACTTGAGTTCAGCCTGAAGTCGGCCATAGGACCGTTGCCACCGCAGCGGCTTCCTCAACAGATGCCCGACGGCGAGCTGCGCGGCATGGCGATGGACACCGAAGCCAAGGCCCATTCAGACAAGCCGTTCTTCGCTGCGGCCATGCGCGTCGCCGTTATCGGCGCCGGAGCGTTCTCCGACTATGCGCTTCGCGCGTTGACCACGGTCAGTAGTCTCATTCAACACGGCGGTCGACCACTCGACCGGCTCACTGAGGCCGATTACCGATCGCACCTGCCAGAGAACGAAATCCGCCGAATGTTTCTTGAGGGTAGCACCTATCGGCCGGGCTTCCTCGTCAATTCCTGGGAGTTGACCAGCCTGGTCCACATCCCGCCGGCGGATGTCGGCGAACATCGCCCCACGTCGATTGAAGTTCTCGAAACGCTGCCGCCTGATCCCTCGGTGCAGACGGGTACACCGATCGGGATTTGCCGTGTCGCTGACCGCGATCTGCCGGTGTGTCTCCCGACAGTAGTGCGCAAAAAGCACACTCATCTTGTCGGAGGGACAGGCACCGGAAAATCGACGGTCATGCTGCACATGATCCTGCACGACATAAACGAGGGGCACGGCGTTGCGCTCATCGACCCGCACGGCCCGCTCGTGCGGGAGCTTTTGCTTCGGATCCCGCGGCGCCATGTCGACCGCGTCATCCACATGAACCCGGGCGACAAGGACTGGATACCAATCTGGAACCCTCTTCATTGCGGCGCGGAGGACGTTCCGGGCCGTCTCGCAGACGACATCGTCGGCGCATTCCGCGCCTTCGTGACCGGCTGGGGACATCGTCTCGAACATCTGCTCCGCCAGGCGATTCTCGGCGTTCTCCACCTGCCGGACGGAAACTTACTCGATGTGGCGGATCTGTTACGCAAAAAGTCTGAAGAGAGTAAGGAACTGCGCGAGCGTGTCGTGGATCTCGTGGAGCACCGCCTTACGAGATCCTTTTGGCAGAAGGACTTCGACGGATACGGCGCCGCGGATTTGACTCCCCCTCAGCACAAGCTGAGCCGGCTTCTGACCGTGGCGAACGAATCGCGAATGCTCTCACAATCCGACAGTTTGTTCAATTTTCGCGAGATCATGGATACGGGAAAGATCCTACTCGTGGATCTGTCTACGATCGGTTCCGAGGTTCGTGAGGTCCTGGGGTGCTTCATGCTCGCGCTGCTTCACCGGTCCGCGATCGGACGGGCGGATGCGCCGGAAACAACGCACAAGGCCTTTCACATCTACTGCGATGAGGCGCACCGGTTCATCACGGACGCGATCGAGGATTTGATCTCCGAAACGCGCAAGTACGGTGTCTCGCTCACTCTCGCGCATCAGTACATGAGTCAATTCGGTGCACGCAAGTCCGACGCGGTGTCGAGCGTAGGATCCACAGTCATCTTCCGTGTCAACAGCACGGATGCGTCGTACCTCAAGAAGGATCTGCAGGACAAAGTGGAGGTAGGCGATCTATGCGGTTTGCGGCAGTATGAGGCCGTCGCCCGGATTGGCACGGAGATCGCCAGGCTCAAGACGCGCGAAGCGCCGAAAGTCCCCAGAAACCACTTCCGCGACCTCATCATCGAGCAATCGCGGCGGCGTTACTGCCGTCGGGTCGACGAAGTGAAGCGCGCCATAGAAGACCGCCACTCTCGACGGTACGGGACGGCCGCGCAGTCCGTGTTGGACGCAACCGGTGTCGCTCATGTGTCCGAATTGATGGAAAGCCCCGGGACCGACGAGACCTACGATTATGAACAGCTCTGAGTCGGGGCAATGCGAAGCAGACACCATGATCGCCCGGATCGCCGCCTTGCTTGACGAATCGCTCCTGGCTCAACTCATCGACCGACCGATCAATAACGCGGTCGAGTCGTTCTCATGCGGCGTTGAGACGCCGGAGTCGCACTTACAAGCGCACGACCTGGTCACTGACTTTGTTATTCACATGCACGCGCAAACGGCATCGCTACGCGGCAGATTCTCGCGGGAGCGAATGAAGGACGTGGCCGTCGCACTGCTGGAACAAGGTTATTCGGGCTTTCGTTCCGCAGCATATGATGAGGCGTTGAGGGACGCGTTCGACGAATCCCAGGACGGCATGAGAATCATCATCGCCCGCCTGGCGGAGGCCGCCAAACGGCGCCGGCGGCAGGAGTACACGCGCTGGGTGTTTGCCCGACACATCGATCCGCTGGACTGGGAGACAAGGTGTCTGATTGCGAAGCTCCTTCTGGCACGGGCAACGCCGCTCCTTCCGCCACCACCCAAGGGTTACACGTATCGTCCAGAGGAACTCGTCGACAACATCCCGGATCTCATGGAACGCCTGCTCGAAACCGAGCGACAAGCGCGCCAGACCCTCTCCGATCCTCTTGCCGCTCTCGCCTGAAACCAATCGCCCGCGCCCACCGCTTCAAAGGTTAGAGGGACAAACCGGGCGGTTTAGCCGGCAGAGGCGCCGGCTTCCGCTGGTCCCCCGGCTGCGCTATTGTTGGAGCGGACACGGTGGCCAAGACAGCCCCGCCAAGACACACACACGAGAAGGTCACGCTCTTCCGACAGTGCTTCACCGGCCTGTTGAACGTCTACGGTACGTACAATCCACGCAACGGGCGCGTACGACAGGTCAAAAAGCACGTGTCAGATGCCGTCATTCTGGCACATCTGCGAGGACGTCAGCCGTACGGAGTCTACTTGCTGACCGATGATACGACCCGAGCGATCGTAGCGGATTTTGATGATGGGGATCCGACTCCGGCTCGAGGTTTTGTTCAGCAAGCCGGGCACTATGGCATCGCGGCCTACCTCGAACGCTCAAAACGCAAGGGCTGGCACGCCTGGATCTTCATGCAACTGCCCGGCGCCAGCGCCATGAAGGCAAGGCTCGTTGTCAAGATGATTCTCGAGGAGATCGATAGGCCCGCTACGGAGATCTTCCCCAAGCAGGACAGGCTGGTGGACGACACGCGCTTTGGCAATTTCATCAACGCGCCGTTGTATGGCGCCCTTGTGCCGCGAGGGCGAACCGTATTCGTAGATCCGGCCAATCCGACCAAACCGCTCCCAGATCAATGGGGCCTACTGAAAGCGGTAAGACGTGTGCCAGAACGGCTACTTGATGAGATCATCGAGATCAACGGACTCGCGGTACCAAAAAGCCCGCCCGCGTCGCCTTCGCCGTCGTCCAGCGATCATCGACGTTCGTTTGGTCTGCCACCGTGTGCGCAGACGATGCTCGCCGACGGTGTCACAGCCAACCAGCGTGTCGCGTGTTTTCGGCTGGCGGTGAATCTCAAGCAGGCGGGGCTACCCTTCGACAGCGCTGTCGCTGTTCTCAGGGACTGGGCCAAGCGCAACCGCCCGACAGGTGGCAACCGGACGATCGTGGAAGATGAGATCATCGCGCAGGCAGCCTGCGCCTATGGCAAGGACTATCGCGCATGCGGATGCGAGGACCCGGCGGTGAGGCCGTATTGTAGAGCCGGATGCTGGGTGAAGTGACAGGTGTCGCGTGAGGTCATCAACGCCCACGCGCACGGCTGATGGAAGAACAGAAAGAAGGGAGCATGACCATGACTCAGCAGACACAAGCACCGATCAAGGAGTTCCGAGCGGGATCCGTCAGGGCCGCGATCTGGCGCGAAGACATACTGGATCAGGGACGCCCAATCGTGAAACACAGCGTGAAGATCCAGAAACGCTACTTCGACAAAGGAACCGGAGAATGGCGAGACACGGACTACTTCTTTCCAAACGACCTTCCGCGTCTGCGACTGGTCGCCGAGAAGTCGTTCGAGTACATCGCTCTGCACGAATCCAACCAGGACACTCCCGCGGATCGACAAATGTGAGAGGCTTTGGCGTTAGGCGAGGAATGACAAATGGTCCATGATGGGGCTATACAACGAAGAGACATCTGTAAGAGCGATGGGTCCACGGAGTCGTCCGCCTCCGAAGATGGTGCCAACATCCGGAACGGCGTCGCGAATCATGCGGCGGTGGTACCGTGCATGTGCTGCGGGTCTCCACTGGAGCCCTGCGGTTTGAAGATCGAGTGTCCGGCATGCGGGTACCTTCAGTGCGTGGCGTGTGACGGCTGAACGCCGGGATCACGGCGGTCATCCCGCCGCATACGGTATATCACCCTCAAGTCACGCTGACGACATCCGGCGTACATCTTCATCTATGACACCGCGAAGACGAGAGCCTCAGCAAGGGAGTAAGCGATGACCCCGGCAGGTGCGGAGTCCCAAGTGAACCCAGGAGGAACGATGCTCATCGACGCCCGCGAGCTTGCAGGACTTCTAGGGCTGTCACTCCGCAGCGTCCGCCGGCTCGATTGTGCCGGCAAGCTCCCGCAGCCGGTGAGAATTGGCAGCGCCGTCCGTTGGCGCGTCCAAGAGGTGGTCGCTTGGCTGGAAGCCGATTGCCCGGATCGCGCGCAATGGGAGACGCTCCGGAAAGGACGCCGGAAGGCGAATTGACAACAGGCTTGCGCCCGCTGCAAAGAGCGCTATACTGATAGGAGTAGCGATAGGAAGCAGAAAAACCCGGAAAGGCAAGCAACGATGGCTCGAGTATTCCGGCACACGTATACGAAGAAGGGACTCGACGGCCAGCGCGTCCAACACCAGACGAAGAAGTGGTACATCGAATACCGCGATGCGCAGCGCGTCGTGCGACGCGTGCCCGGCTTTGTGGACAAGCGTGCCACTGAGCAACGCGCAGCGGAGCTGGAACGTCAGGCGGAGCGCGAGCGCGTTGGGATTGTCGAAGTCCCGATTCGCCACTTACAGGCATCGCTGCAAGAACATATCGACGCTTGGTTCGACGATCTGGCAAGAGCCGGACGTGCGTCAGAGTATCGCCGGAAGCTGAAAGCCAGGATCGACCGCCTCGCTGACGAACTGGGTTGGGCCACGCTGGTGCGCGTCACGCCCGACGCACTCGCACGATGGCTGGCGAAGGCCAAGCGCGACGGCCTGAGCGACCGTACGGTCAATCATTACCTGGACACCGCCAATGCCTTTCTGAACTGGTGTGTGACGACCCGGCGACTCGAAAGCAACCCGATTGAACACCTCGCGCGCGCGGAGCTTGTCGAACCGACCTTCGAGCGTCGTGGTGCCCGACCGGACGAGTGCATGCGGTTACTGAAGCACGCTCCGCCACATCGTCGCATCGTGTACCTGACGGCGATGCTCACAGGCCTGCGGCGAAAAGAGCTCAAGTGCTTGCGGTGGTCCGACATCCATTTCGGGGGTGACACTCCGCACATTCAGTTGCGTGCGGTCACGACGAAGTCCCGGCGGTCCGACACGATTCCGCTGTCGCCCGAACTCGCACAGGAGCTACAGGAGATACGCCCGGCCAACTTCGGTCTTACGGACACGGTCTTCAGAAGTGTGCCGAAGATCGATACGTTCAAGAACGATCTTGAGAAGTCCGGAATCAGCTACGTGGACGAAGCCGGGCGTCGGCTGGATTTCCACGCGCTGCGCGTGACCTTTGGAAGCATGCTTGCCGCCAGCGGAACCGCCCTCCGCACCGCCATGGAGCTCATGCGACACACCGACGCAAGGCTGACCACCCGCATCTACACCGACCCGAGGCTCCTCGACACAGCAGCTGCGATCAACGCCTTGCCGCGGCTCGTGCCGTCTTCTGACGATCGAGAAGTAGACCAGAAGCGCGCCACGGGCACGGACGACATTGCGGCATCCGTGGCGGGCTCCAAGAGCAACTGCGATCAGGACTGCGACCCCGAAAGCTTGGTGTCTGGCTTGGTGTTTTCCTTGTCGGAACGGGGTTCATCGATTGGTAACCGGTTGGCATCGGATGGCACCGAGACGGGTGAGAACGAGCAGATTGGGAAGGGCGTAACTCCTTCAAAGAAAGGCACTTACGACATCATTCAACACTCGGTGGCACCGCCTGACACGCCCACAAAAAAGCCCGCCAAAAGGCGGGCAAAAGTGGAGGCGGGGGGAATCGAAATCGTTGCCGAAAACCGGGAAAAACCGCGTTCTTGATACCGAAATAGCGGTTTTGCAAGAGCTTACGTGAAAAACCGATCTGACCACTCGTGACCCGTTCGGACCGTTCAAGGCCGTCGAAAACGACTTTTTGCGTGTACTCATCGTGTATTCGTTTCTTGCGGTTTGCAGCTGCCGCTGCCACCGCCCATAGATTCACTGATCCCGGCAGCGCGTTCGTTATGGACCCGAAAGCCACCTCTTCAGCTTCTTCCATCTGATTACCGCCAGGGCAGCGTTCAGCGCGTTAAGTTCAGCAATCTGTATATTGCGCGAATAATCGTTTGCGACGGCACCGTCAGAGAACGAAAACCTATTGCGGACATGTTCTCGCATTCGCGGTGTGCTGACGGTCACACGAATCTGGCCACGCAGTCCTTCCTCGGCCAGATCGACGCCTAGAGCCTCGAGACATTGGGGCGTTGAACGGAGTTCCACGAAAGCAAGGCGGCGATCCGGTTCTTGACCATCGTGCGAACCCGGATCAGGAAGCACCGCTGGCGCAGCACGCGCTTGACCCTGCGCGTGTCGCGGCTCGGCACGTATGCCGTTGGAATCAAATCCGCTCTGAGCAGGTGTGCCAGTACGCAAGCGTCGAACTTGTCGGTCTTGATACGTGTGTCGGCGATGGCACGAACCTTAAGCGGGTGAGCCAAGACGACTTCGTCGGCGAACTCGTCGAGCCAATGGTGCATCGGTTCCCAAGCATACGACGCTTCGAGGACGGCCTTGATGGGCCTCTTGTACCGTCCGAGCGTGTCGGCAACGCCGGGCCGCGAACTTGGGATGTCGACGCTCTTGAGAAGCGTTTCATCGCGATCCATCACCGCGACGTGGCTGCGTTTCCTTTGGGCGTCCACGCCCTCGTACAACGTGTCCTGTATCTCCGGATCTCCTTTCTGGCCCGTCCGTGGGCCGTTCGGTTTCGCGGAGTCTACAGAACTTTCATCAAAACTTTATGTAGGGTTTGTCGTAACTCTTCAGCCATCTGCAACGGCCCGCGGCGGAGGAGTGGTAAAATAGGTAAACTTGCGCCCCGTGCCTTGCGCTGGTATGTCGGGCCGCATGAAGCCAGGGACGGCGAAAGAACTCCAGGCAATCCTCGACGCCGCGCTGCGTGGGCAGCTTGACGAGGCGTTGGCACGCAAGCTTCACGCGCTGGGGCCCGAGGCCGTTGCGTTTGCCGCACTGGCCATGAGCCGACACATTGCCGCGCTTGAGGGTAAGGGCGGCGGTGCAGCATCGTCCCCCTCAACGCCTTCCGGCATGGTTCCGGTCTATGCCAAGCCCAACAAGCGCCAGCGACGCAAGAAGCCCGGTGCCCGCGACGGACATCCGGGCCGAATGGCGGGCGTTCGCCAAGAAGCTGCGGCGTCTGCTGCGCGACGGCATTCGGCTGCGCAAGCGGAGCGACTTCGCGGTGGGCGCGTTCCCGGATCGGATCGAGCGATTGAACAAGCGTCTGGCCGACCTCGCTGCGGCAGAGCCCATCGACGGCGATACGCGCAGGTTGACGAAGCGACTTCGCAGGTACGCGGAGTATCTCTTCACGTTCCTCGACTACGACCATGTGCCGTTCGAGAACAACTTCGCCGAGCGTCAGATTCGCCCGGCCGTGATCCTGCGGAAGAACAGCCAGTCAAACCGCTCGGAGCAGGGCGCCGCGACCCAGGCGGTGTTGATGAGCGTCTACCGAACCCTACGCCTCCGCGGACTCGACCCCACCAAAACCATCGCCGACGGCCTCAAGATCTACCTGACCACCGGCCAACTGCCACCGCTACCAGCCTGATTCGTTGCACATGGCTGAAGAGTTAGATGCGCCGGTCAAAACCGGCAAGGAGAAGCGAATGAAAGAGTCGCACGGAAAAGGCCCAGCCAGCCATTCCGGCCCCGAGTCATGTAGCGTCGATCGCGAGGTCGCCGCTGAAGC